>NZ_JBARCR010000472.1:0-1709 GCF_049794275.1 Trebonia sp. | reverse complement strand
GCCTCGGGCAGACCAGGGTCCTGGTCCTCGGCGGGCTCACCGCCTGCGCGGGGATGCTCGCCGCGGCGCTCGCGCCGTCCCTCCCCGTGGCGCTAGTGGGCTTCGCGCTGACCGGGCTCGGGGTGGCCAACATGTTCCCCGCCGCCATGACGCGGGCCGGCCTGGTCGCCGGGCCGAACGGGGTCGCGGCCGCGTCCACCCTCGGGTACGCAGGCTTCCTGCTGGGCCCCCCGACGATCGGGTTCCTCGCCACCGCGGTGGGCCTGAGCGCCGGCCTGACCACGGTCTCGGTCCTAGCCCTCGTCGCCGCTCTGCTCGCCTGGCTGGCCGGCTCGTGACTGCCGTGTTTCTCGTGACTGCCGTGTTTCTCGTGACTGCCGTGTTTTAGGCACCCGCGCCATCCGGGCACGCAGCAGCCGCGGCAGCGTGGCCGGGCCCGTCGCCGGGCGGAACCGGACCGCCGCGTCCCGCAGCGCCTGCCACTCGTCGTCGGTCAGGTCGATCTCGGCGGCGGCCACGTTGCTCTCCAGTTGCGCGACGCTGGACGCGCCGGGGATCGCCACCACGGCCGGGCTCCTGATCAGCCAGGCGAGCGCGACCTGCGAGAAGCCGGCGTCGTGCGCGTCGGCCACCTCGCGCAGCACGCGCAGCAGCCCGGCGGCCCGCTCCTGGTTGACGGGCAGGAACAGCGCGTTGAACGACCTGACCCGGTTTCGCGGCCGGTTCGACCCGTCGTAACGGCCGGACAGGAACCCCTGCGCCAGCGGGCTGTAGGCGATCACGACGTGCCCGGTCCGCTCCGCGTACGGCACCAGGTCGTCGGCCGGCCCTGGCGCCGCGAGGCTGAAGCTCACCTGGTTGCTCAGCACCCGGCTGCCGAGCGCCTCCTCGGCCGCCTTCCAGCGGGCCAGCGGGTAGTTGCTCACGCCGACCTCGCCGACCAGGCCGATCCGCTGCAGCGTCCGCATGCCCCGCATGATGACGGTGTCCGGCACCACCGGGTTCGGCTGGTGCACCTGGTACAGGTCGAGGCGGCTCACCCCGAGCCGGTTCGCGCTGGCGACCGCGCGCTGCTGGACGACCGCGGGGACGGGCAGGACGGGCAGCAGCTTCGTCGCGAGGAAAACGTCCTCGCGACGCCCGGAGATGGCTTGCCCGAGGATTCGCTCGCTGCGCCCGAGCCCGTAGATCTCGGCGGTGTCGAACAGCGTCACGCCGAGCTCGATCGCGCGCCTGACGATGGCCCGCGCCTCGCGCTCCGCGTACGGCGTGCCGTATCCCCATTCCTTAGAACCGAACTGCCAGGTGCCCAGTCCTATCGCTGAGATCTTCTGAGCGGAGATCTCCGGAGCAGAGATCTCCGGAGCGGGGCCGACGTCCAGATAGCGCACACTTTCAAGCTATCCCCTAAGGCTTCTAGGGGAGCATGTCGGCCGTCAGGCACGCCTCCGTGTTGGGCAGCCCGAGGTCCTGGGCGCGCCGGTCGGCCATCGCGAGCAGCCGGCGGATCCGCCCCGCGATCGCGTCCTTGGTCAGCGGCGGGTCGGCGAGCTGGCCCAGCTCCTCCAGCGACGCCTGCCGGTTCGCGACGCGCAGCCGGCCGGCCATCACCAGGTGATCGGGTGCGTCGGAGCCGAGGATCTCCAGGGCGCGCTCCACCCGGGCGCCGGCCGCGACCGCGGCGCGGGCGGACCGGCGCAGGTTCGCGT
>NZ_JBARCR010000471.1:0-2310 GCF_049794275.1 Trebonia sp. | reverse complement strand
GCGGTGCCGCTCGTGGCGGGCGGCACGGCCCTGATCGCCTGGGCGCTGGTCCGGGTCGGGGACTCGGGCTGGGGCGACGTCAGGGGAATCGCCGCCCTCATCGCCGGCGTCGCGCTGCTCGCCGGGTTCGTACTGCGCGAGCGGACGACGGCAGAACCGATGCTGCCGCTGCGGCTCTTCCGCGTCCGCGCGTTCTCCGCGGCCAACCTCGCCGCGTTCTGCATGAGCGGGGCGATCTTCTCCGCCGCGTTCCTCACCGCCCAGTACTTCCAGCTCGGCCTGGGATATTCGCCGCTGGCGACCGGGCTGCGGCTGCTGCCGTGGACGGCGACGCCGATGGTGGTCGCTCCGCTGGCCGGCGCGCTGGCCGACCGGATGGGCACCCGGCCGCTGCTCGTCACCGGCCTGCTGTTGCAAGCCGGCGGGCTGGCCTGGGTGGCGTCCATGGCGGCCGCCGGATCCTCGGGTTACGGGCGGTTCGTGGCGCCGCTGATCATCGCCGGCGTCGGAGTCTCGATGGCGATCCCGACCGCGCCGACCGCCGTGCTCAGCGCTGTCGGGCCTGCCGATGTCGGCCGCGCGTCCGGGGTGAGCAACACGATGCAGCGGTTCGGCGCGGCGTTCGGGATCGCGCTAGTGACCGCCGTGTTCGCCGCCAACGGGCACCTCGGGTCTGTCGCGTCGTTCACCGCAGGCTACCGGCCAGCGATGTTCGTGTCGGCCGGGATCTCGCTGCTCGGCGCGGCCGCCGCTATCGCGATCGGGCGGCGCGCCGCGGCTGTCGCGACATCACATCCGCAAGGGCTGGAGGATGTGCGCGCCACCGAGACGCAACACGTAGCCGCGTCGTAAAGTTCGTGGCATGACGACGATTCCAGACTCGCACCGCGACCTGCTCAACGCGCAGGTCGCGGTGCTCGGCACGATCGGGGCCAGCGGCCGGCCGCAACTGTCCGGCGTTTGGTTCCTCACCGAGGACGACACGGTCAAGTTCTCGCTGAACACCGCCCGGCAGAAGGTGAAGAACCTGCAGGCGGACCCCAAGGCCAGCGTGCTCATCTTCGACGAGCAGTCGCCCTACCGGTACCTGGAGCTGCGGGGCGACGCCGAGGTCACGCCGGACCCCGACTACACCTTCGCCGACAAGGTAGGCGCCAAGTACGGTGGCGCGGACCTGCGGGAACGCGACAACCCTGGCGACACCCGCGTGGTGGTCACCATCCACCCGACCCGAGTGTTCGCCTGGCCGCCCGCCGGCTAACCAGAGCCGCACGCCCCAACGTGGTCGATGTGACATCGACGACGCTCTTTGGTGGTCGATGTGACATCGACCACCAAAGAGCGGGTGGCTGGCGGGAGGGCGGGTGGCTGGCGGGCGGCAGGGGGCTCAAGCCTGGTAGCGCGGGGCCTTGAAGTACTCCGTTGACGAGCGCTGCCAGAGGAAGATGATCGCGCCGAGGCCGATCAGCCAGATCACGATCGAGTAGATCCGCGAGGCGCCGCCGCTCGAGATCGCGGACGCGCCGGCCACCACGTTGATCGTCTCGATGGCGAACAGCACGGTGGACACGATCCGCGCCCAGTTCTTGCCCGCCTTGGAGCTCTGCGCCATCCACAGCCAGAGCGCGGCGCCGATCAGGCCGCTGGCGATGAGGACGCCGATCGCCACGTGCTGGGCGTTGTTCACCTGGGTCGCCGTCAGGCTCGGGTTCTTCGAGATGATCTGGCTCTTGATCGAGCTCAGCGTCGTCAAGGCGATGATGATGCCGATCAGGCTCGCCGCCGCGCCCGCGTACATGAGCTGCACGGCCCTGGTTATCGACTGCGGGACAGGCGGACGGGTGGCCGGCTCGGGCATCTGGGTTCCGCCCGGGTAAGGCTGGTACGACATGGCGGCCCCTTAAGCCGACGTTATGGAAGACCGGAAGTGAGACTACTACCCGCGCGCGCCGGTGTCAGGGCGGGGACGCAGCGGCGCGACGACCGGGCGGCCGTCGGCGCCCGTAACCACGCTAACGCGCGCCGCGTAGACGGTTCCGATCAGGGCGGCGGTGAGCACCGCGGCCGCCGGGCCGGCCGCCGCGACCTCGCCCTCGTGCAGCAGCACCAGCTCGTCGGCGTACTGGCCGGCGGCGGTCAGGTCGTGCAGCGTGGACAGCACGGTCAGCCCGCCGTCCCTGCGCAGGCCGTCGACGAGCTCGAGCACTTGCTGCTGATGGCCGACGTCCAGCATGGAGGTGGGCTCGTCGAGCAGCAGCACACTCGCCTCGGTGGCCAGCGCCCGCGCGAGCACCACCCGCTGCCGCTCCC
>NZ_JBARCR010000470.1:0-3395 GCF_049794275.1 Trebonia sp. | reverse complement strand
TGCCGGATGGGGTGCCGAGCCCGCGAGCGGGGTGTCGTCGAGGTACCTGATCTCGTAGACGCGCTCGGTGAACTTCCAGCCGCCCGACGTGCGCTGGTAACGGTCGTGGTAGATGCCATAGTTCAGCTCCGACCTGCCATCGCGAAAGCGGGTGAGCTCCGACATGTAGGCCCGGCCGGACGCGGTGTCGCCGTCAAGCACGATCATGCCCGGGTGCGTGGTTTGCACCATGTAGTCCAGCAGAGCCTGCAGTTGCTCGCCCCCGGCGCGCATGTCCTCCCGGCCGACGGCCCCGGCGTACGCGTGGGGGAGCCGGACCGTGCCGTCTTGAGTGAACAATGACGCGAGACGGTCGTAGTCGTGCATCATTACCGCGTCGGTGAACTCGCCGCGCAGCGCCTCGATCTCGACGCGGTCGGCGATGGCCTGCAGGTCGCTCACTGGTCCTCCTTCGTCTGTGCCCCGGTGCCCGCATCACCAACATTGTCACCCGCTGGACCATGTCGTCCTGATGCGGGAACCAGATGCCCACCCCGCAGTTCGCGTTGTGCCATCATCAATCGGGGCTCGGACTGGTGCTTCTGGCGCGGCACGCGAGCCATCGTGCCTGCGTGGCAGCGCAGCCTCCGTGCAGCTGGCACCTGCCCCAGGCCGGACAGGCCACCGGCGGGCCGTGCCCGGCGCTCAAGGCCAAGCGGCTGCATCGACATCCGGCTGCACTCCGTAACACAGCGATCAGGCACACGCAAGAACCGCCTGAATCTGTATTAAGAGAGGCGATGATCGACTGCAAGGCTTTGGCAGCACAGATTGCTTTTTATGGCGCGCCGATCGCAGCTCTCGCGCAAGGGCTCACTGCGGTCGCGGAGACCCTGCGCTTATCGGAGCTCGTAGATTTCGTAGTCGAGTCGTGTCTTGTCGGCGGACAGGACACCTTTGCCGACTGCTTGTACCTCGTTGATCCAGGAGTATCGCGGGTCTCCGGTCTCGAATACGGGGGCTATCAGAGGATCGAGGCCTTGCCGGGTACCAAGAGGGCACCGTCGAGAAACACATCAGCAGCATCCTCATCAAGCTGAATCTGCAGGAGGCCGACGATGACCACCGCCGCGTCCTCGCCGTGATCACATTCCTCAAGGCGCGCTGAGCTCGCCAGGCCCGCATGACGCCGGGACCGTGCAGCGCAGGCGTTCCTTGACACCCCCGGCTGGCGAGTGACAGCAGCGGCCGCGAAACAGCGCACCTGGCCTGCGTTCGCCGTCACAGCAGGCGGGAAGTTCCGCTTCCGGGTTAACCGGGAGGGTTCGGCGTCAGTCCATCGGCTGCCCGGCTTCGGGGTAGCAGGCAGCCTGCGATTCGGGCTAGCTGGGGGCTGGCCTGGGGGCTGGCGCTGATTCGAGGAGACCGCTGACACGGCATCGTCGGGTTACACGGCGGAATCGTCAGCGTCCCTCCGGCGCAGGGGCCCGGGCGGGTCCAGGAGCAAAGGAGAACCACCGATGACCCCACCACCGCACACTATGCAGCTCGCCGGCCGGGCCGACAGGGCGCTGACGATCGCGATCCACGACGCGCTGCGCCGCGACCTGGAACGCCACGGCGGACGCGCCGGAGGGCCTCGAGATCTCGAGGACGCTGGCCGAGAGCTACGCCGACTGCGTCGACTGGCATCAGATCGCCCGGCTAGTGCAGCATGGCTGCACCCGCAGCTCGCCCTGCGCATCGTCGGCTGACGCCGGCTGCGAGGATCCAGCGCGATGACCGCACACGCGAATTGGCGTGACGATGCCGCCTGCCGCGACGCCGATCCGGACCTGTTCTTTCCGGTCGGCACGACCGGACCCGTGCTGCGCCAGATCGACGAGGCAAAACGGATCTGCCGGGCCTGTCCGGCGCAGGGCCAGTGCCTGGCCTGGGCGCTGGACCAACCGATTACCGATGGTGTGTGGGGAGGCACCACGGAGGACGAGCGGCGCTCTATCCGAAGCCTATGGAGAAGTACGACAACGAGCCAGGAAGGCGACGATGACAACGGTTACCAACGAGCAGAGCACCGAGAACATGGAACACGTGCGCGGGCTGCTCAAACGCAAGCAACCGGGATTTTCGGCGACGTTGGAATTGGCCGCGGACATGGTGAGACAGGAGCTACAAGAGAAGCCCCGGGTCATCCAAGGCAGGCTGTCGGCTTACCGAAGGAGAAAGGGTCATGGC
Source organism: Trebonia sp. (assembly GCF_049794275.1). Classification (NCBI taxonomy): domain Bacteria; kingdom Bacillati; phylum Actinomycetota; class Actinomycetes; order Streptosporangiales; family Treboniaceae; genus Trebonia; species Trebonia sp. The sequence goes on along the minus strand of NZ_JBARCR010000470.1, from coordinate 1,181 downwards.
ATACGGGCACGCCGAACGTAACCTCGCTCTCATAAGCCAGCTCGAAGCCGAAACCAGGCAGCTGCTCGAGAGCCTGGACCATCCGGATCCAGAGCAGTCAGCCTGGCCGCGGGAGAGCGCGGCTGAGCGACGGCCATGGCTTCCTCCCGTTCCTGATACCTCCACGGTATGACAGGCGCGCGAACAGGTCTTGGACGGCAAGCACGCCGGCACCGCACCGTGGACGACATGAGCACCACCAGTCCTGGAAGGGAATCGTCTTGGATCTGCATGGTCAGCGGGTCGTCATCCTGGGCGGCACTGCCGCTTGGCGCCGGCGCGCAGGCGGCTGACCTCACCGACCCGGCCCTGGTCTGCCGCTTGTTCGGCGACCTGGGCGACATCGACCACCTCGTGTTCACCGCGGGCGAGCCGCTGGCGCTGATGAACCTGACCCCCCTGGACCTTGACAAAGCCAGGGAGTTCTTCGCCCTGCGTACTTCGGCGCGCTGTGGGCCGTACACGCCTCCGCGCCGCACCTGCAGCCCGGCGGCTCGATCACCTTGACCACCGGCATCGCCGGCCGCCGCCCCGGTCCCGGATGGGCGGTCGCGGCGGGCATCTGCGGCGCGGTCGAGTCGCTGACCCAGGCGCTGGCCGTCGAACTGGCCCCCCATCCGCGTTAACGCCATCTGCCCCGGCGTGGTCCGGTCCCCGCTGTGAGCCTCGATGAGCAAGACCAGCCGCGAGCAGTTGTACCGCGACACCGCCGAGGCCATCCCCGCCGGCCGGGTCGGCGAGGCCGACGACATCGCGCACGCCTACCTGTTCTGCCTCACTGAGCCGTTCGCCACCGGGTCGATCCTGACCGTCGACGGCGGAACCGCCCTGGCCTGACCACCACCGAGCAACTTACGAAGGAGAGGAACCCCATGCCAGACACGACGAACCCCGGCACCCCGAGGACGTACTCCCCGGCGGCGCGCGGCCACGTCGGTCCCACGAGGCTGGCGGTCAGCGGAGGGAGAGCACCATGGATATGGAACTCGCCGCACCGCCGGTGGAACGCGGCCCCGTGGCTGCAGCGGTGGTGCTGACAGTCAACGGCGAGGAGCACGAGGTCCGGCTCGAGCCGCGCGTGAGCCTGCTTGACGCCGCGCAGCCCGCTCGGCGAGGGAACCTCACTCGTCATCGAACTGCCG
>NZ_JBARCR010000469.1:0-1974 GCF_049794275.1 Trebonia sp. | reverse complement strand
TTCCGCGACTGCACCGTGCTGTCGAGCAGCGAGACGGCCGCGCCGTCATTCGTGTCCGCCGCGCTCGGCTCGCCCACCCCGAGCCACGTCCGGGTATCCGGGCGCACGCTGTACGTGGCGCGCTACGCCGACGTGCCAGCGGGCCACGCGGTCTGCGGGCTCGGGGTGCCCGACGACCCGGCGGGCACTACCCAGCTGATACCGCCGAACGAACTGCCACCGGTGTCGCCAGACAGTGCTTCCTCAGACAGCCTCGTCCTCGCCGTCGCTGACGGCACGCCGCGCGATCCGCTGACCAGGCGGCGGCATCCCGTGCGCGCGTCAGCCGACATGCTGTGGCGGCTCGCGTGGAACAAGTTCGTGCTGGTCTTCGCCATCCTGCTGGCGGCCGTCATCGCGGGCTTCTGCCTGCTCGTCGCCCGTTACCCGGTGAGCAACGCGGTCTACCTGACCGTGATGGACATGACCGGCTCCGCGCTCACCAACCCCAAGCTCGGCGGCCCTGAGAAGATCTCGCAGGTGGTCCTCACCGTCGACGGCATGGCGCTGATCCCGCTCGTGACCGCGATCATCGTCGGCGCCCGGCTGACCGGGAAGATCCGCGGCGAGCCGCGGCCGCGCGGCGGTCACATCATCGTCGTCGGCCTCGGCAACGTCGGCACCCGCGTGGTCGGCGAGCTGCACGACCTGGGCTACGACGTCACCTGCATCGACAGGGACCCGGAAGCCAGGGGCGTCGCGCTGGCGCGCAGGCTCAGCCTCCCGATGGTGATCGGCGAGGCTTACCTGGAAGAGAAGCTGCAGGCGGCGGGGCTGGAGACCGCCGCCGCACTCGTCTCTGTGACGAGCAACGACATGGTCAACCTGGAGACCGCGCTGCAGGCGCGGGCGATGCGCGAAGACCTGCGCCTGGTGCTGCGCCTCGGCGACGACGACCTCGCCCAGCGGGTACAGAAGACGCTGGGCAACGTCATCTCGCGCAGCGTCTCCTACATGGCGGCGCCGGCCTTCGCCGCCGCGCTGCTGGAGCATCTGGTGCTGCGCACGATCGCGGTGGGACGGCACGTCCTGCTGATCGCGGACGTCCGGGTGGAAGCCGGCTCGGACATCGCGGGGCGGGCGCTGGCCGAGCTCGAGGGAGACCGGCTGGCGCGCGTGCTGGCGCTGCAGGTACGCGGCGCGCAGCGGTTCCACTGGTCGCCGCACCACGGCTACCTGCTCGCGGCGGGCGACCGGGTGATCGTGCTCGCCACGCGGGCCGGGCTGACCCGCTTCCTCACTGGAAGCGCAATTATCGGGTTATTTCGCTCGCGTGGGGTATCGCGAGATGGGTTACGGGCGCGTTACGCTATTAGCAGAACTTTCAACCTGGTCCCTGTGGGCCAGGAGGGAAGAAAACAGATATGCACCCGGTCGAAGGCGGCGGGAGCAGGCCACCGTGACCGGGGGCGGCCCCAACATCGGAGGCAACATGAGTGTCAGTGAAGACCGCACATCTGTAGCACCTGCTACCGCGGCCAGTCCCATCGCCGACCCGGCACCGCTCGGGCTGGCCGCGTTCGCGCTTACCACGTTCCTGCTTTCCGCCGCTAACGCCCACTGGATGAATGGCAACGCCACGGGCGACGCCTGGCTCGGGTACGCGTTCGCCTACGGCGGACTCGCCCAGCTGCTGGCCGGCATGTGGGAGTTCCGCAACAGGAACGTGTTCGGCGCGACGGCGTTCTCCAGTTACGGCGGCTTCTGGATCGGCCTCGGCCTGTGGTTCCTGCTCGTCGCGAGTAAAGCCCGTCCCGCCGTCGCCGCTGGAACGGCGTTCCTCAACCACGACCTCGGCTGGATCCTGCTCGCTTTCGCGATCTTCAACACGTACATGCTGCTCTTCAGCGCCCAGGTGAACGCGGCGGTCTTCGGCGTGTTCCTGACCCTTGAGCTCACCGAGATCATCCTGGCCATCGGGTTCTTCGCCAACAG
>NZ_JBARCR010000468.1:0-2174 GCF_049794275.1 Trebonia sp. | reverse complement strand
GTACAGCAGCGGCCACCAGGCGTCCAGCCCGAAGCTGGTGTACAGCGGCAGCGCGTGCGCGTGCAGGCTGCTGAAGGTCATCCGGTGCCCGCGGGTGCCCGGCCACAACGCCGCCAGCATCGCCCGGCCGCAGCCGCTGCCGTGCACCTCGGGATGGACGAACAGGTCGCACAGCATGCTCACCGCGTCGGGGCCGCTGCCGAGCGGCCGGGTGGCGCCGAAGCCGGCGACCGAGCCTCCAGCGACCCCGACGACCACGCGGCCATGGGTGAGTAGATGGGTCATGTACGCGGGGTCGGCGCCGCCCCACTCCTCGTCTTGGCCGGTGGCGAGCGCCACCGCCGCGATCTCCGGCAGGTCGGCCGGGACCGCCTCGCGCACCTCGATGTCCGCCACGGCGGGCATGTACCCCGTGGCAGAGCGGCTGATGCGACCTCAGGTCGCCCGGCGGCGGACCAGCCACACGGTCACGGCGATCAGTAGGGCCGACAGCACGAGCAGCCAGCCGCCCTCGATCCACTGGAACGGCCAGAACCGGCTGGCCGGCTGATAGCTGGTCCACTGCGTGTAGCCGTGCGGGGTGAGACACTCCGCGAGGCCTACCGCCTTCGGCTTGCCGCCAGGCCCCACCCCAACCGGGCCTGCTGGGCAGTACTGGTTGAGGAGGCGGACGGAGGGCCAGCCGGAAAAGGCGAACTTGCCGCCTTTGGTCCACCACTGGCTCATGACCCACGCGGAGCCGGGCACGTTCACGCTGCTGGTGACCACCGGCGTCATATAGGCCGGGCGCAGCCACGTGCCGGCCGCGAAGGCGAGCCCGGTGTAGGCGACCAGGGTGGCGGCGATCGCGGGGACGACCCTGCGGATGAGCGTGCCGGCCAGGGCGCCGATCGCGAAGGCGACCAGCGTCCAGGCGGCGAACCCGATCCCGCGCAGGTCGAACAGGCCGGGGAAGAACGGGGTGTATTCGGTCAGGGACAGGTTCTGGTTGGCCGCGACGAAGTACGGCTGGTAGTACCACTCAAACACCAGGCTGAACAGCCCGGCGACGGCGGCCAGCGCGACCGCGAGCGGCACCAGCTTGGCGAGCGTCCAGCGCCACCGGCCGAAGGCCTGGGTCCAGGCGTACCGGAAGGTACCGGTCTCCAGCTCACGGGCCAGCACCGGCGCGCCGGCGAACGCCCCGATCAGCACCGGCACCGCTTGCAGTAGGAAGCCATTCCCCAGGAAGCCGTTCGTGCCATCGAAGGCGATCGTCGCACCCGGGCAGGCCAGTGAGTGCACCGGCGGCTGGCAGGCGGCGAGCGCGGTGGCGTAGGCGCTGTGCAGCTGACGGCCGGCCTGCCACATGGCGACCGCCAGGGCGCCGAGGAACACGGTCACCCAGGCCAGCGTGGCCCGGTGCTGCCGCCAGGTGACCCAGCCCATCCGCTGCCACGGCACCGGCCGCAGGCTGGCGTCCTCCTCCGGGCGGGCGGGCACGCTCAGCGCGGTCATTTGCTTACCTCCGTCTGCCGGCCAGTTTCAGATGGCAGCGCCCGGCGGCGGGCGCGATCCGGGCCGGGCAGCGCCGCCGCGGCCGGCTCGCGCAGGTAGGCCAGGGCGAGTTCCTCCAGGCCGACCGGGTGCGCCTCCCAGCGCGGCGGGACAGGGTCGTCCGCGGTGGCCCGGACCAGCAGGTGGGCCTGGGCGTCGGCACGGCGGGCATGCACCAGCGGCCGTTCGGTATACCTGTCGGCCTCGGCTGCGGGGCCGGTCAGCACGCGGTGGCTGGCGATCAGGTCGTCGACCTCCCCGGCCACCTGGACCCGGCCCCGCGACAGCAGGATGAGGTAGTCGGCGACCCGCTCCAGCTCGGCCAGCACGTGCGAGGACAGCAGCACCGACACCCCATCGTCGGCCGCCGCCGTCAGCACCGTGGCCATGAAGTAGTGCCGGGCGAGCGGGTCGAGCATCGCCACCGGCTCATCGAGCACCAGCAGCCGCGGCCGGCGGGCCAGCGCCAGGGTCAGCGCGAGCTGGACCTGCTGGCCGCCGGACAGCTGGCCGGCCCTGCGGTTCAGCGGGATGCCGAGCTCGCCCAGCCGGGCCTCCGCGTAGCGCTGGTCAAAGCGCCGGTTCAGGTTGCGGGTCAGGTGCAGCATGTCCGCGGCCGGCAGGTTCGTGTACAGCGG
>NZ_JBARCR010000467.1:0-1942 GCF_049794275.1 Trebonia sp. | reverse complement strand
CCAGCCCGGCAGGCACCGCCGGATCAGCGCCGTCTTCCCGCCGCCGGCGGGCCCTTCGAGCACGACCACCCGTCCCTGTCCGGCCATGGCGAGTTCGAACTGCCGGCGCAGCTCGGCCAGTTCGGCGGTCCTGCCCACGAACGGCTCGTCCACGGCGGCGTCCCCCCTCCTGGTCAGGACGAGGATAACCAGGAACCGGGGGTCCAGCTAGGCGTGTGCCAACCACTTGACTCCCTATCGGCGATAGGTTAATCTCCTATCAGCGATAGGCAAACGCAGGGGAAGGATCCGATGGGACCGATCTGCATGACCAGCGCCCCCGGCCCGAGCTGATCGGTTCGTGATGGCGAACGCGGTCGCGAAGCGCCGTGAGGCGAGGATGGCGGGGATCGTGGCGTGCGCCTGGACGCTAGCCAAGGAGCACGGGATCGGCGGTGTCTCGCTGCACGCCCTGGCGCGAGAGGTCGGGATGCGCCAGCCGTCGCTGTACGAGTACTTCGACTCGAAGAACGCCCTGTACGACGCGATGTTCGCCGACGGCAACCGGCAGCTCATGGAGCAGCTGGACGCCGTGACGTTCTCCAGGGAACCCCGTGCTGCCCTCAAGCAGTGGCTGGCCGCCTTCGCGACATTCGCGTGCGAGGACACCGCCCGCTCCCAGCTGCTGTTCCAGCGGCCCATCCCCGGCTTCACGCCCTCGCCGGAGTCGTACGCGCTGGCTGAGGAGGTGCTGGGCGGCCTGGACACGCTGATGCGAGCCACCGGGGTGACAGAGCAAGGCGACATCGACTGCATCGTCGCCGTCACCGCCGGTCTCACCGACGCGCAGATCAGCAACGATCCCGGCGGCAACCGCTGGCTTCGCCACCTCAACCGTCTCGTCGACCTGCTGGTCGACGACGCCCTCGCACGGGGAGCAACCAATGACCGCTGACCGCATCGACCGCCCCGAGGCGCGCCGCCTCGCCGAAGACGAATTCCAGCGCTTCGCGGAACTGACCGCCGCGCTCACCCCGGACGAGTGGACGATGCCCACCGACTGCACCGCCTGGGACGTCCGCAAGATCGGCCTGCACGTGCTCGGATCGGCCGAGGCGCAGGCCTCGGTTGGGGAGTTCGCGCATCAGCTGCGCCGGGGGCTGCCGCTGAACAAGCAGATCGACTCACATCACTGGGTTGACGGCCTGAACGAGCAGCAGATCCGCGATCGCGTCCATCTCTCCAACGCGGAGCTGGCCGGCCGGCTCAAGGAGGCAGGCCCGAAGGCGGTCAAGGGCCGGTGGGGCACCCCGCCTCCGATGCGGTACGTGCCGCTGCCGTTCGGCCCGCCGATCGGCTGGAGGCCGCTCAAGTACCTGCTCGACGTGGGGTTCACCCGCGATGTCTGGTGCCACCGCATCGACATCTGCCACGCGACCGGCAGGCCGATGGACCTCAAGCCAGACCACGACGGCCGGCTGGTCGCCGATATCGTCGCCGAATGGGCCGCGCTCCACGGTGAGCCGTTCGAGCTCGTGCTAGACGGCCCGGCCGGCGGGACCTTCAGCCAGGGCCAGGGTGGCGAGCATGTCGGGATCGACGCCACCGATTTCGTCCGCACGCTCGCCGGCCGTCAGCAGGCCCGCGGCGTACTCAGCCATCCGCTGCCGCTCTGACCTTCGGCTTTCTGGGGTCCCCGGCGGGACCCGCGATTGCCCGCCGGGCGGTCTATAGCCGACACTAGGTGTTATGGCCCTGCTTGAGCGTGAAGAGCCGCTGGCGTCCCTGGCCGCCTACGGCGACGAGGCGCGACTCGGTCAGGGACGGCTGGTCCTTGTCGCGGGCGAGGCCGGGGTGGGCAAGTCCGCGCTCGTCGAACGGTTCACCGCCGGCCTGACCGGCACGCGGTGTTACCTGGGGGCGTGCGACGGGCTGTTCACGCCGCGGCCGCTCGGAGCCTTTC
>NZ_JBARCR010000466.1:0-1810 GCF_049794275.1 Trebonia sp. | reverse complement strand
ATCGCGCGGTCGTCGTCGTCGAGCACGACCTCGACATGCTCACGTCCGTCAGCGAGCACATCTGGGCCATGGTGGAGGGGCGGCTGGCGTACTCGGGCGACGTCGAGACCTTCCGCTCCTCGCCGGTGTACGCGGGCCTGCGGGGCATCGAGCAGGCGTGAGCCGCCCGGTGCGGCGGTCTCCCTTACCGGACGACGTCACCGCCGTTATTAACATCCTCAAGACGCCATTGACTTTGTGATTCCTATTAGCCACAAGAAAGGTGGTAAGTAAATGTTTACTTAATAATTGACAACCTTGAATCTCCGGTGAGACGGTGAGTAGAGCGCATGCGGAGGTACGGAGGTACGGCGTGCTCAAGGCCGAAGACAACGAGATCCTGACCCGTGTCGGGCCCGGAACGCTGATGGGCGAACTGCTACGCCGGTACTGGACGCCGGCCTGCCTCAGCGAGGAGATCCCGGCACCCGGCAGCCCGCCCGCCCGGGTCCGGCTGCTCGGGGAGAAGCTGGTCGCCTTCAGGGACACCACCGGCCGGATCGGGCTGATGCAGGAGAACTGCCCGCACCGCGGCGCGTCGCTGTACTACGGCCGCAACGAGGACGCCGCCCTCCGCTGCGTCTACCACGGCTGGGCATACGACACCGAAGGCCGCTGCGTGGACATGCCCAGCGAGCCGGCGCCATTCTGCGAGAAAGTGCGGATGCGCGCCTACCCAGTGCACGAGTCCGGCGGCATCGTCTGGGCCTACCTCGGGCCGCGCGAGACCATGACGCCCTTCAGGGACTTCGGCACCGACGAGCTCGAACAGGAAAACTGGTCGGCCACCAAGCAGGTCACCGACTGCAACTGGGTGCAGGCGATGGAAGGCAACATCGACACCGCGCACATCTCCCACCTGCACCAATGGGACGGCATCGACGACATCCCCGACGACGGCTCCGACAAGCCCGGCTACCCCTCCAACGCCATGTCCTGGAAATTCTGGCGCCACGACCGCGCCCCCCGGCTCGAACTCGACGACACCTGGTACGGCTACCGCTACGCCGGCATCCGCACCACCCCCAACGGCAACACCCACGTCCGCATCACCGCCTACGTCGTGCCCTACACCACGATGGTCGCCAGCATCCCCTGGAACCAGCGCCAGGGCCTGTTCATCCCCATGGACGACGAGCGCACGGCGCGCTACAGCTTCGCCACCAAGGTGCCGGAGAACGTTCAGGGCTACGGCGGCGCCAACCTCTTCGCGGCGGCACCGTTCAGCACCCCGATCAGCCGGGGACGGCGGGCGGGCGTCATCAAGCGCGAGTACACCGCCGGCAACGACTACCAGATCGACCGCGAGGTGCAGCGCACCGCGACCTTCAGCGGTGTCGCGGACTTCGTGAGCCAGGACTTCATGGTGACGGAGTCGATGGGCCCCATCTACGACCGCACCCAGGAGCAGCTCGGCTCCACCGACAAGGCCATCACCCGGATGCGGCACCTCCTCATCTCCGCCGCCAAGGGCCTGGCCGCGGGCAAGGAACCGCCCGCCGTCGGCACCGGCCTCGACTTCAGGTCCATCTTCGGCGCAGAGAAGATCCTCGAGCCAGGAGAGGACTGGCGGGTGCTCGCCACTCTCGAAGACCCCACCTTCGCCGAAGCGTTCGACGCGAGTAGGAGGCACCAGCATGCTTAAGGCGGAAGACAACGAGATCCTGACCCGTGTCGGGCCCGGGACGCTGATGGGCGAGCTGCTGCGCCGGTACTGGACGCCGGCCTGCCTGACCGCCGAGATCCCCGAGCCGGGCGGCGCGCCCGCGCG
>NZ_JBARCR010000465.1:0-9076 GCF_049794275.1 Trebonia sp. | reverse complement strand
TGAAGAGATCGCCGAGCGGGCCCGCGACTACGCCGACGTGCTCGCGCTGCCGCTGCACCCCGGGGACACGAGCTGGCTCAGCGCGGCCGGCGCGGCGCGGGTCGCCGCCGCCGCGGCGGGAATGGAGGGGACCGGAGAGAGCCGGGGACGTTCCGGATATTGGAATGCCGCGGCGGTCGTACCGGGAGAGCGAAACTTGGCGAGCGCTGGCTACGACCGTTTTACCCACAAATTGACGGCGTCATAAATTGGCGTGATCACGTCATGACGAAGTGAAAAGGCGACGGGATAATCGCCGGCATGGACGTGGAAAACCTGGTCGCGATTGATGTGCACACTCATGTGCACAGGTCCGTGAACGCCCCCCCGGCCAGCGCGGACGAGAACGAGCACCTCGCCGCGATGGCGAAGTACTTCAAGACGGCGGCGGCGGCCTTCACCGTCGACGACCTGGCCGCCTACTACCGCGAGCGGAACATGGCGGCCGTCACGTTCACGATCGACAACAAAGACGCGCCCGAAGACCCGTCGCGGGCGACCCCTGAAGAGATCGCCGAGCGGGCCCGCGACTACGCCGACGTGCTCATCCCGTTCGGCAGCGTGGACCCGGCGCGCGGCGCCGAGGGCGTCGCGATGGCCAAGAGGCAGATCGAGGAATTCGGCGTCAGGGGATTCAAGTTCCACCCGAGCTCGCAGGGGTTCTATCCGAACGACCGGGCCGCTTACCCGCTGTACGAGGTCATCGAGGCGGCGGGACTGCCCGCGCTGTTCCACACCGGGCAGACCGGCGCCGGGGCCGGCACCAGGGGCGGCGGCGGGATCAGGCTCGCCTACTCCAACCCCATGTACCTGGACGACGTGGCGGTGGACTTCCCCGACATGCCGATCATCCTGGCGCACCCCTCGTTCCCCTGGCAGGAAGAGGCGCTGTCGGTCGCCACCCACAAGCCGCAGGTCTACATCGACCTGTCCGGGTGGTCGCCGAAGTACTTCCCGCCCATCCTCGTGCAGTACGCGAACACGCTGCTGAAGGACAAGGTGCTGTTCGGCACCGACTTCCCGGTGCTCACCCCTGAGCGCTGGATGGCGGACCTGGAGAAGACCGCCATCAGGGACGAGGTCAAGCCGGGCATCTTCAAGGACAACGCGGTGCGGCTGCTGGGCCTGGGCAAGCCGGCCGAGTAGTCCCGGCGTAGTCCCGGCCCGCTCAGAACGTGAGGACCGGCTTGATGGTGGCTCCCGACAGGGAGTCCGCGATCGCCGTGTTCACCTCGGCGAACGGGTAGTTCTTCACCAGCCGGTCGACCGGGAAGCGGCCCTGGGCGTGCAAGTCGAGCAGCCTCGGGATGAAGACGGTCGGGTTGATGTGGCCGCCCATCGTGCCGCGCAGCGTGCGGCCCGTCACCAGCAGCGCGCCCGGCGGGATCGTGACGTCCTTGCCGCTGCTGGTGATGACGGAGATCGTGCCGTGTTTCGCCGCCGAGTTGACGGCCGCCAGGATCACCTGCGGGTTCCCCGTGGTGTCGAGGATCGCGTCGGCGCCGCCCTTGCCCGCGGCTCGCACGACCTGCGCGGTCACGTCGGCCAGTTCCTGGCCCGTCGTGTCAACGGCCTGCGTCGCGCCCAGTTCGAGCGCCAGGTCAAGGCGGTGCCGCACCCGGTCGACCGCCACGATCTCGCGCGCGCCTGACGCGTGCGCGGCCATCACCGCGGCGAGGCCGACCGCGCCGGTGCCGAACACCGCCACGGTCTGGTGCGGCGCGACCCCGATCGCGTTGAGCATCACGCCGGCGCCGGTCTGCACGCCACAGGTGAAGCCCGCCAGGTAGTGCAGTGGGGCGTCGCGCGGGACGGGCACGATGTTGCGCTCGGTGACCAGTGAATGGGTCGCAAACGAGGACTGGCCGAAGAACGAGGCGCGGACCGGCCTGCCGCCGGCCGCGTGCGCCCGCGGCGAGCCGTCGGGGCGGGTGCCGGTGAACGTCACAGGGATCGCCTGCTCGCAGTAGGGCGTGTAGCCGAGGACACACTGCTCGCAGGTGCCGCAGTAGTCGGGCGTGAACAGCACCTTGTCGCCCGCCTTGACCCGGGTGACGTCCTTGCCTGCCGCCTCGACGGTGCCTGACCCCTCGTGACCGAGGATGATCGGGTAGACCACGGGAAGCAGGCCGAGCCGGGACGATTCGTCGGTGTGGCAGACGCCGGTGGCCTCGACCCTGACGAGGATCTCGTCGTCGCGCGGGTCGTCGAGGTCGAACTCCTCGATCGACAGCTTCGCGCCCGCCTCCCAGGCGACGGCGGCCCGGATCCGCACGCTCATGCGGGCCGCGCGGGGACGCTCGGGCGGACCAGTGGCGCCGGCGGCGCGGACTGGGTCATCAGCGCCTTCTTCCGCAGGAATCGCAGGATCGACCCTGGTCCGGTGCGGTCGCCGCCGAGCCCGGAGTCGCCGAACGAGTTCGTGCCGACGTCCCTGGTCTTGAACAGTGTCAGGAACGTGTCCTGCAGCGCGACGGTGCCGGCGTTGACCCGCTCCCCGATCCGCGCGGCCTCCTGCGGAGTCCCCGCGATGACCGACGCGGACAGCCCGTAGGGCGTGTCGTTGGCGAGCTCGACCGCCTCGTCTTCCGCGCGGTAGCGCATCACCGGCAGGAACGGGGCGAACGACTCCTCGCGCATCAGCAGCATGTCGTGGGTCACCTCGGTGAGCACGGTCGGCCGCATGAACCAGCCGCCGCCAAGCTGCTCCGCCGGGCCGCCGCAGCGGATCACCGCGCCCTTGGCGACCGCGTCGGCGAGGTGCTCGCCGGCGATCCGCGCCTGCCGGTCGTAGCCGAACGGGCCGATCTCGCCGGAGTCGATGTCCGGGTAGTTGAGCGTCAGCGCCTGCGCCTTGTCGACCAGCAGCGCCACGAACGCGTCGTGTACGTCGGTGTGCACGTAGATCCGCTCGACAGAGAAGCACACCTGACCGGTACCGAACGCCGCGCCGCGCAGCGCGGCGGTGGCGGCCGCCTCCAGGTCGGCGGTCTCCGTCACGATCGCTGGGTCTTTGCCGCCGAGTTCCAGGTAGACCGGGATGAGCCGCTCGGCGCACGCGACCGCCACGCGGCGGCCGTTCGGGACCGAGCCCGTGAAGCAAAGCATGTCCACGGCCTGGATGAGCTGCTGGCCGGTCTGCCCGTCGCCGGTGATGAAGGTGAACACGTCGGCGAGCTCGGGCACGGCCCTGATGGTCTCCATCAGCGGCTCGATGAACCGCGGCGCCACTTCGCTCGGCTTCACGATCACCGCGCTGCCGGCGAACAGCGCCGGCACCGGGTCGAGGCAGGACAGCATCAGCGGGCCGTTCCACGGGCTGATCACGCCGACCAGCGGATAGGGCACCAGCTGGGTGCGGAACGAGATCGACGGCATGATCGAGCTGGCGCCTTCCCTGGCCGCCGCCGCCAGCACCGCCGGGGCGTCCGCCGCCCAGGAACGGACGCTGCCCGCGACGATGCGCGGCGACATCAGCGAGATCAGGCAGCCGCCGGTGTCGGTGAAGTCGGCCGCCGACAGCTTGCCGTACGCCTTGTCCAGCTCGTCCGCCCACCGGGTCATCACCTCGATGCGGTGCTCGAGCGGCGCGGCGGCCCACTTGACCTGCGCGGCCCGCAGGCCCGCGCAGATGCCGGCTAGCTCCTCCGGGGCCGGCGGCGTGATCTCGTAGTCCACCTCGCCGGTGTAGGGGTTGCGGACAGGCAGCGAAACGCGTCCGTTCTGGATCATAGGAGAGGGCCGGACGGAGCGTCGATCCTGGCGCGCTCCTCCCCGACCCACGGCACGCCGTCGCCCATCCACTTGACGATCCGCACCGACTTGAACAGCCACTCGCCGCTGGCCTTGGTACACACGTTGTCCCAGCTGGCGAGGCCGAACACGAAGCTGTTCCGGTAGTCGAGGTTGTGCTGCAGGATCGAGGAGTACGCCTTGACGTGCATCTCCTGCTCACTCAGCGGCGTCATGACGAAGTGCGTCGCCAGGTGCTGGCGGCCGATGAACCAGCCGGGCTTGTCGTACCACAGGTGGTTGAGCAGCACGCGGAGCTGGTCGTGGCCGCGGAAGATGCCCTGCGGCAGGTGCTCGAACTCGCAGTCGTCGGTGAAGCAGGCGACGACCTCGTCGGCGTCGCCCGTGTTCAGGCCCCAGGCGTAGTAGGCGAACAGCTCCTGGATCTCCAGGCGGTCCTCGACGGGGATCTTGGGGCGGGGCATGGGCGTTACTCGCCTCCCTTGGGCAGGCCGAAGACGTCCTCGGCGATGGTCTGGTAGAACTGCTTCTTCTCCGCGACGGTCAGCGGCAGGTCATCCTGCCAGCGCACCTCGTCGACCTGGTACTCGTACGGGTAGTCCATCGCGTACATCACCCGGTCGGCACCGAGGACCTCGCGGCAGAACATGATCGCGGGCGCCCAGGCCATGCCGCTGGTGGTGACCCAGATGTTGCGTCGCATGTACTCGGACGGCTTCAGTTCGATGGGTTTCATCGCCTCATATCGCCCCGAACGTACGGTGGCTCCGTGCATATAGTCCAGGCGGTACAGCCAGAAGGGCAGGGCCTCCCCCAGGTGTCCCACGACCAGCTTCAGGTTCGGGAACCGGTCGAAGACGCCCTTGGTGATCAGCCGCAGCAGGTGCGTGCCCGTCTCCACGGCGAAACCCCAGATCGCGCCGTCGAGGCCGGCGTCGAGCATCGGCTGGATGAAGTTCTTCGGCGCGGTGTTGGGGTGCAGGTAGATCGGGGTGTCCTGGGCCTGCGCTGACTCCAGGATCGGCCAGAACTTCGGGTCGTCCAGGTACTCACCCTGGGTGTGGCTGTTGATGATCACGCCGTTGAAGCCGAGGCTCTTGCCGCGCTCGATCTCTTTCGCTGAGTACTCGGGGTCCTGCGGAGCGACCGCGGTGAGGCCGGAGAACCTGCCGGGGTGCTTCTTGATCGCCTCGGCGAGGCGGTCGTTCGCCAGCGTCGCCTGTTCCCTCGCGACATCTTTTTTGAGGGGCTGGGCTCCTGGGGAGGTCAGCGACAGGATCGCCCGGTCGATGCCGGCGTCGTCCATGGCCTTGAGGCGCTTGTCGCCGAGGTCCTGGAGGTGCTCGAGGATGAAGCGCGGACGTTCGGCGGTCGCCGTGCCGTAGAACGACCAGAGGCTGCGGAACCCGGGGTCGTCGAAGGACGGGTCGTCGAGCAGGCCGAGCCACACCTTGATGATCTCCGGGGTGGCGAACGCCTCTTCTGTGGCGATCCTCAGATAGCCCTGTGCTCCGCCGGTTTTCGGGGCGGGCGTAGCGGTCGGCGGGAAGGTGGGCAGCGGCTCGGTCACTGGGCGGTCTCCCTGTCCGCTGAGCTGGTGTGCCGTTCGATGAATCGCGCGAGCGCGGTGCCGAGCGCGGGCTCGTCGACGGTGAGGCTGGCGATGGTCGACATGTGGTTGTGGCCCTCGACCCAGACCAGGTCCGGCACGGTGCCGTGCCGTGCGAGCCAGGCGCTGACCACGCCGGCGGCTTCCCGCTGGAAGCGGTCCGGGTCGCGCTCCGCGACGCTGAACAGCAGCGGGACCGTTGTGTCGAGCAACCCCGGCAGCGAGGATGCTGCCGGGTCTGGGTCCGCGCCGTAGTAGACGTGCTCGGGCTCGCCCGGGGCCGGGTCGTGTATCTGGTAGATGCCGGAGAGCAGCGCCGCGCCGGCGATTCTCGCGGGGTCTCCCCCGCCCTGGCCGGCGACATACGAGGCGACGTGCACCGCGCCCGCGGAGTTGCCCGCGACGACGATCTTGCCCGGGTCGCCGCCGTAAGCGGCGATGTTCCGCTGGAGCCAGCCGACCGCCGCGGCGACGTCCTGCGCGCCGGCGGGCCACACGTGCCCTGGCGCCAGCCGGTAGGTCATCGTCACGCCGACGTAGCCGTGCCGGACCGCCCACGCCCCGACGAGGTCGTACTGCGGGCTGCCTTGTGTGTGCTTGTCGCCGCGGACGAAGCCGCCGCCGTGCACGAACACGAAGACCGGCTTGCCGGCTTGGTCGTCGCCGTCGCCGTCGGAGTGCACGTCCAGGCGGTGCCGCGGGTCGTCGCCGTAGGCCAGGTCCCTGTCGATCTTCGGCGCGGTGTAGCCGGCCTTCTCGTGGAACGGCGTCAGCAGCGCCCACGAGGCCTGCGCCAGCTGCGGTGTGATCTCCGAGTCCAGGGCCGCCAGCTGCGCGATCACGTCCGGCGGCAGTTGCTCCGTCACAGTCCGAGTACCTTTCGCTGCTCTGCTAGTTCGGAATCGGGAACCCAGTTGCCGTGGAAGCCGATCGGCACCCGGTGCGGGATGTGGATCGTCGCGACCGGGCCTGCCTTGAGGTCCTGGGCGTGCAGGATGACCACGTCGGCGGTGCGGGTGGTCATGTCGGTGACGAAGGTCATCAGCCAGCCGTCGTCTTCCGCGGAGTCGGGGGTGCGCGGGACGAACACGGCCTCCATGCCGAACCGGCCGGGGCCGTAGGCGTAGCTCTCCTTGGTCTTCGCGTCCAGGTCCTGCTTGATCAGCGTGGACATGCCCTGGTCCCGGCTGCTGAAGTAGCCGTACCTGAACTTGTCTCCGGTCAGCCGGTCATCGAGCCGCGGCATCTCCTGCGGCTGCTCGTCGAGGATCTTGACCTCGGTCTTCCCCGTCTTGGGGTCGATGAGGTACAGGTTCAGGCTGCCGGGCACCTCGCCGGGGCCGGTGTGGTCGGTGACGAACATCCGGGAGTTGCTCGGGCCGATCAGCGCGACCCGGCCGTCCGGCAGGTCGTAGGCGCCGAGGATGTGGAACACCGCCCACCGCTCGACCTCGGCCGAGATGACGTCGCCGCCCGTGCCGTCTCTGGGGATGAGGACCCAGCGGGTCGGGTACTCGAAGCCCCACAGGAACGGGAAGGCGTACCCCTTCTTGAGCATGTCGTCGGAGTAGGCGACCGGCCCGTCGAGGAAGACCGCGTACCGCTCGGTGAGCGCGCAGTCGTGCACGACCGGGCGGCCGTGGACCGGGACGTCGACCGTGCGACGGACTTTGCCCGCCGTGTCGATCACCTGGTAGCTGACGTGCTCCCAGCCGTGGTAGTAGCTCATCCCGTGCAGTTCCCCGGTGGCCGGGTCGCGATGCGGGTGGCCGGTCCACGAGCCGTTGAGGCTGCCGCCGAAATCGGACTTCGCCAGGCACTCCAGCTCGTAGGACAGCTCGACGGGCAGCACGCCCGCCTCCGCGAACGCCCAGGTCTTGCCGGCCTGCGGGAAGATGTGCGTGTTCACCACGTTGTCGGCGACGTAGCGGGCGCCGCCGCCGAGCTGCTGCGGGCCGGGCAGCGGCGGCAGGCCCTTGCTGCGCGCGACGTGATCGTCGCGGACGAAGCGGTTCCGGTACCATTCGGCCTTGCCGTCGCGGATGCGAACCCCGTGCACCATCCCGTTGCCGGTGAACCAGTTGTAGGTCACCGGGTTCTCCGGGTCGACCGGGTTCGGCCCCACGCGCAGCAGGCGGCCGTCCAGGTCCTTGGGGATGGATCCGGTCACCTTCAGGTCGTGGACCGTAACTTCCTGGTCGACGGGTGCGAACGGGCCCTCGAGCCAGCTGTTGCGGAACGTGGAGGGCGCCTCCGGCCCTGCCTGTGTGTCGGTCATGGGTCCCTCCACGGGTCAGTCGAAGAACGCGATCGTGCGGAATTCCACGCTCTCCCTGGGGTGGGCGCCCGCGGCGCCCGCGTCGTGGAACGCGGTGTGCGGTGCCCGCCAGGCAACCGAATGGTCGCTGTCGTGCAGCTTGATCAGCACCGTCTCGGCGGCGTTCATGTCGGGGAAGTACCACCAGCGGTGTTCCGGGCGGTAGGTGAAGATGGACCCCGCCGGGCTGGCGTCCGGGTCGGGGATGTCGGGCACGTTGTCGGGGTCGGGCAGCGTGTCGACGAAGAGCAGCAGGTTCGGCTGGCCCTCGGTGTCCGCGACGCTGCGGTAGTCGAGGATCGCCAGCGGCCAGTCCTGCGGCGGCGGGCTGAACGCGCGCCACAGGCTCGTCATGATCGCCCGCCGGAACGGCCGTCCGCCTGGCGCGGCCGCCTTGAACCGGTCATCGGCCCTGCCGGGGTACACGTCGACGTGCACGTCGGGGGCGGGCGGCTGGGCGCCGCGCCTGTCTTCCGCCGCGCGCCGGATCACCCAGCCGATCGTGACGACCTCGTCGGCGCCTGTCACGCTCTTGACCAGGTCGATCACCTCGCCGGTGTACATCCCGTCGAGCTGGGCGGCGTCGCCGAAGTCGGTGACCGCGCTCTCGTGGTCGAGCAGCGTGAACCCGCTGCGGTCGAGGCCGAAGTCGTCGCGGTGCGGTCGCCCGTCGGCGATCAGCACGGTCTGCGGCGCGTACTGCGTGGTGGTCATGTGCGCGTCGGGGCCGACGTACAGCCGGTTGCGCTCCGACCACGGCGCCACGTAGTTGAGCGTCGCCGGGACGCCGGCGCGGGCGTCGGCTGTGACACCATCCATAGATTTCACTATGCGCCCGAACGGCCCGCAATGCACTGTGCCGGGAAACAACTCCCCGGCGCTGCTTTACTCCTTGTTCCGCGCCCGCGTCACGTTCGGCTCGCAGTCCTTATCGATGCCCCCACGCGCTCGCGTCTTCATGATCACGAAGGAAAAATCTCCTATACGCGTACTTTTCTTTCGTGATCATGGAAATGCGGTGCCGGGCGCGCGGCCTAAGCGGGGCTGAGCAGCTTGTAGATGTCGGTTCGGCGTTTGGCCGGGTCGTCGTCCCAGTCGCCGTAGACTTCCCAGCTCACTCCCGCCTGGCGGCGGCCGTTGGCGGCGCACCACTGATCCAGGGCCGCGTAAGCGCCGCCCATGGCGGAGTACTCGCCGAAATGCGCCACCGTGGCGACCTCCCCGGCTGGGGTGGTGATGCGCCGGACCGCACCGCGCTCTTCGAAGCCGCCGAAGACCTCGACTCCGGCGTCGATGGTGAGCTCGCCGGCCTCGCCGGAGTGGTAGATCACGACGTTGTGCTCGGTGCGGGCGCCCTG
>NZ_JBARCR010000464.1:0-2120 GCF_049794275.1 Trebonia sp. | reverse complement strand
GGCCGCGGCTGGGCGGCGCGCTGGCGGACCAGGCCGCGGTGATCGCCGCCGCCCTGGTGACCGCCCCCGGCCTCCCCGCGGTGCCGTCGGAGGTCGTGGTCCGCGCCGTGATCGCCTGGACGCAGCTGTTCGGGATGATCAGCTTCGAGCTGTTCGGCCAGTTCGTGGGATCGTTCGAGCCCGCGGGCACCCTGTTCGATTACGCGGTCGCGCAGCTGGCCGCGTTCGTGGGCCTGGAATGAGTCAGCGGTTACCCCCGCGCGCCGATACGCTAACTCGGGTGAAGGTACTAGTAACCGGCGGCGCGGGTTATATCGGCAGCGTCGTGACGCACGACCTGGCCGACGCGGGCCACGAGGTGGTCGTGCTCGACGACCTGTCCGCGGGGTTCGCATTCACCATCCCGGCGGGCGTTGAGTTCCACCAGCTGCCTGTGCACGAGATCGGACGGGTGCTGACACCCAGCGCGGGCTTCGACGCGGTGCTGCACTTCGCGGGGCGGATCGAGGTCGCGGAGTCGGTGGCCCGCCCCGACCTGTACTGGAACATCAACGTGGCCGGCTCCATGGCGGTGCTCGACGCGATCCGCGCGGCGGGCACGCCGCGGATGATCTTCTCCTCGACCGGCTCGATGTACGACGCGGCGGACACGGGGAAGCTCACCGAGGACGCGCCGGTGCGCCCGCGCAACCCGTACGCGGCCACCAAGCTGGCGGTCGACCTGATGCTGGCGGGGGAGTCCGGTGCGTTCGGCCTGGGCGCGGCGAGCCTGCGGTACTTCAACGCCGCCGGCGCGGTGGGCCCGCTCGGCGAGCGGCATAACCCGGAAAGCCACCTCATCCCCATCGTGCTCCAGGTGGCCGGCGGCCAGCGCGAGGAGCTCATGCTGTACGGCGACGACTACCCGACTCCCGACGGCACCTGCGTCAGGGACTACATCCACGTCGCCGACCTGTCGGCCGCGCACCTGCTCGCCCTGGACGCGATCCAGCCGGGCAGGTACGAGATCTACAACCTCGGCAACGGCGACGGCTACAGCAACAATCAGGTCGTCGAGGCGGTCCGCGAGGTGACCGGCCGCCCGGTCCCGGTCAAGGTCGCGCCGCGCCGCCCCGGTGACGCGGCCGTGACGGTCGCGTCTAGCGAGAAGGCCCGCCGCGAGCTGGGCTGGCGCCCCGCCAGGCCGGACCTGCGCGAGATCATCGCCGACGCCTGGGCCTTCCACCAGTCGAGCTGGTAACTACTCCTCGCCTGCGGCGGGCCGGACGGGCCAGATGCGGCGCGCGAGCCTGGCCACCATTTCCAGCTTGGCCCGCTGCACGGCGGGCGTGACCGGGTTGGCGACCGGCACCGACGCGAACCCGCACTGCGTGCTGAGCGCGAGCTCGTCTAGCGGCTTGTAGCCGGTCGCCTCGGTGATCCGCGCGATCACGTCGTCCTCCGACTCCAGCTGGTCCGACTTCGTGGTGAGCAGGCCGAGCACGACCACCGTGCCGTCGCGCACGTCCGCCAGCGGCTCGAAGCCGCCCGCCCGGTCGGAGTCGTACTCCAGCAGCAGGCGGCTGAAGGCCAGCTTGGGGAACAGCGCGGCCGAGATCGCGCCGTAGCCGCCCGCCGAGTGCCAGGCGCCGCCTGGCCCGTTGCCGCGGCAGACGTGCAGCGCGCTGGTCACTCCGGACACCCCGTCGAACAGCGAGCTGTCCAGCTCGGCGTCGAACGCCAGCTCGGCGTCCGCGTCCCTGCCCGCGGCGCGCATCGCGGCGCGGGTGTCGGGGTCGCAGAGCGAGCCGTAGTTCGGCGCGTCGAGCTGGATGTAGTCGCAGCCGAGCGAGATCAGCTTGTCGACGACCGACCGCTGGAAGTCGCGGACCTCCGTCAGGTACTCCTCGACCGAGTCGTAGACACCCGCGGCGTACTCGGCGGACCAGTACCGCCGGTGGTAGCTCGGCGCCGGCATCGTGTACTTGGTCCTGGCCCGCGCGTAGCGGGCCAGGAACGCGTACTCGTCGGTCATGTCGCCGAGCCGCGGCGCGGTGGCGATCCGCCGGACCACCGCCGGGTATCCGGCGGGCCGGGCGCCGGGGCCTGGATCCGGCGCGCCGGGGGAGTTCGGCACGGCC
>NZ_JBARCR010000463.1:0-3651 GCF_049794275.1 Trebonia sp. | reverse complement strand
GTTCACCACAACCCGGCCGCCGCCGGCCGCGAACCTCCGCGCGATCGCCCGGCCGATCCCGCCGCCACCGCCGGTGATGACAATCCCGGCGCCGCTCACGTTTGTCATGTCCGAACCATAACCTCCCGATCGCCGGCTTACCCGGCCCGGCGGACCAGGCTGGCCAGCCACGCCTGCGCGGCCGCGGCGGGCGTCCCTGGGCTGAACTCGATGCCCGGGTTGACCTCGAAGGTGTCCGCCTCGATGCTGGCGACCTCCCAGCCGTCGCTGAAGGCCGCGCGCAGCTCGTCCTGGCGGACCCGGCGCGGGCCGACCGTGCCCGGCTGACGGTCGCTAAAGCACATCAGGTAGCAGCGCCCGCCGGGCGGCAGCACGGCAGCCAGGCTGGCGACGTACCGCTCCCGGTCCGCGTCGTCGAAGATGTGAAACACCCCGCTGTCGATGAGCACGTCGAACGTCCTGCCGAGCTGCCCGAGCCGCAGCGCGTCCGCGACCTCGAAGCGGGCCGTCAGGCCGCGCTCGGCCGCCTTGTCCCTGGCTCTCGCGATGGCCTGCGGGGAGATGTCCACGCCCGTCGCCTCCGCGCCGCGGGCGGCGGCGAGCAGCACGTTCTCTCCGGTGCCGCAGCCCGAGTCGAGCAGCCGCCCGGACAGCAGGCCGCGGTCGGCCAGCCGGACGAACGCCGGCTGCGGCCTGCCGATGTCCCACGGCGGGGGAGCGGCGTCCGGCGCGTACACGGCGTCCCAGCTCGGCGGTGTGGTCATGGTGCACCTAGCCCATCGGGTAGTGGCGGAAGCCCACGGCGTACTCAACGCCGGCGCCAAGGCCGGTGAAGCCGGCCATGTTCCTGAGGAACTCGTCGGGATCGAAATCGCCGCCCAGCCCGTCGAGGTAGGCACGATGCTCGCGCAGCGAGGCGATGCCCGCGTCGATGCTGGCGGTGACGTCCACGAAGTGGGTCGGGTCCGTGGATCCGACGTACGCGTCGCGGATGCCGGTCCAGTGCGCCCCGGCATCGGGGAACACCCACTCGTTGGCCGCGTCTCTGCACGCGTCAAGCACGGCGAGCCCGACGGCACGGTGGTCGGCGTGGTTGACGGGACCCTGCTCACCCCAGGTGAGGTCGAAGCTCATCGTGATGACCACGTCGGGCTTCAGCCGGCGGAACGCGGCCGCCAGGTCGCGCCGCAGCGGCACCCCGTATTCCACGAGCCCGTCCTGATGGTCCAGGAACTCGACCTCGCGGACACCGACGATCGCCGCGCTGCGCCGTTCCTCCTCCACCCGCAACGGCCCCGTCTTGTCCGGAGGCAGGCCGGCGATGCCCGCCTCGCCGCGGGTCGCGAGCAGGTACGCCACCTCCTTGCCCTGGCCTGTCCAGCGGGCGACGGCCGAGGCGGCCCCGTACTCCAGGTCGTCGGGGTGCGCCACCACGGCGACCGCCCGGTTCCAGTCTTCCGGCATCGGCTGCATAGAAACCGCCTTAGTTGATCCTGCCGTCACTCATGATCGGATGCTATGGGAGCCTAGCCACGACGAAGGGAGTCGGCGTGATACTAGTGACCGGGGTGACCGGAGCGCCCGGGCTGGTCGGGTACCGGCTGATGGAGGCGCTCGCGGACAAGGGCGCCGACGTGACCGCCATGGTGGGTGTGGAGGCGGATGCCGCCGACCTCCCGGGCTCGCCCGGGCATGTCGTCGCGACCCTCGACGGGCCGCCGCCCGGCGCGGTGCTCAGGGAGGCCGACCAGATCTTCCTGGCCGGCGGCGAGGAAGAAGAACAGGCGGCGCTCGAAACGGTGTTCCTCGACGCCATCGCGGTCGCGGGCCACCGGCCGCACATCGTGAAAGTCTGCGCCGACGGCTTCCAGGACCCCGACTGCGAGGTGCGCTTCATGCGCAGCGACCGGCAGGTGGCCGCGCACCTGGACGCCCTGGGACTCCCGGTCACGTACCTCGCCTCGGCCATGCACATGGAGACCCTCATCGACTCGGCCGAGGCTATCCGGCACACCGGGACGATCGCGGCGCCCGCCGGAAAGGGGCACGTGGGCTGGGTGGCCGCGACCGACGTCGCCAGCGCCGCGGCCCAGGTCCTGACCAGCGCGGGGCACGAGAACGCGACGTACGTGCTCACCGGCCCTGAGGCGCTGGGCTACCGGGACGTCGCGGCCCGGTTCTCCGCCGTCTTCGCGTGGCAGGTGGACTACGAGGACCAGTCCCCTGAACGGACCAGGGAAGTCATGCTCGCCAGCGGCCTCACCCCCTGGCAGGCGGACGGCAACCTGGAGCGCTTCGAGTGGATCCGCCAGGGCGGCGCGGCAACCGTGACCGGAACGGTGCGCGAGCTGACCGGCGACGGTCCGCAGTCCCTGCAAGACTGGCTGAGCGACTCCCGCGCTAGCTTCCTCGCGCCTTGACCATCGTTCCCTGAACTATCCGATCGACCGATCCTGGAGCGCCGATGAGCACCGACATGCCCGCCACCGGAGACGTGCACCTCGTTGTCGGGTACGACGGGTCTCCGCCCGCGACCCGGGCCCTGGACGCCGCCGTCCGCCTGCTCCATGGCAGGACCGGCAGCATCGAGGTCGTCTACATCGCTCACCTGCCCGCGGTGGACATGTTGTCGGCCGACGCCATCGCGGGGGTGGAGGACAGCTTCGATGAGGTCTCGCGGGACTTGCAGGCACAAGTGCGCGACCAGCTGCGCGGCCGGGAGGACCGGTGGGTCTTCGCGCGCGGCGACGGGGCCGTTCCCGACGTCCTGATCGCGACGGCCGCGCGGCTCCGTGACACGCATCCGGGGGACACCGTCGCCATCATGGTCGGGAGCTCTTCGCAGGCCATGCACCGCGTGGTCGGCTCGGTCGCGGTGAGCCTGGCGCGGCACGCGGACGTGCCGATCATGATCGTGCCCTAGCGACCGGCCGCTAGGGCGGGCTACTCCCGGCGGGCGGTGCGAGTCCCCGCCCCAGGAGTTCCAGCACGTCGTCGAGCACGTCCTCGGGGACCTGCCCGCCGGCGGTCCACTCGGCCCAGCGCATGCCGATGAAGTTGCCGATGCCGGTGTAGGCGTAGGCGACGACCTCCGGGTCGTAACGCGTGTCTACCTCGCCGGCGAGCTGCGCGGCGCGCACGCCGCGCCCGTAGCCCCTGGCGAGGTGCTCGTAGTACTCACGGAACAGGCCGGGTGCGACGAATTCCGATTCGCGCACGATCCGGTCCATCCAGGGACGCTTCGACAC
Organism: Trebonia sp.; assembly: GCF_049794275.1. Lineage (NCBI taxonomy): Bacteria > Bacillati > Actinomycetota > Actinomycetes > Streptosporangiales > Treboniaceae > Trebonia > Trebonia sp. Next base: position 403 of record NZ_JBARCR010000463.1, on the reverse strand, counting down.
CATCTCGAAGTAGACGCGGAAGCATTCGCGCTCCCGCGTTCGCTGGCCGCCGTCCGTCTTTTCCAGGGCCGCCTTCATGGCGTTCCGCAGGTCCGCGTTGATACCACGGACGACCGCGGCGAAGATCTCCGCCTTGGAGCCGTAGTACGCGTAGAAGCTGCCTGTTGCCATCCCGGCCCTGGCGCAGATGTCCGCGACCGCGGTGCGGGTGTAGCTGCGCTCGCCGAAGAGCTCCTCGGCGGCCGCCAGCAGGCGCTGTGCTGGCGGCCGCGCGTCGGTTGTCATGCCATGCTCAACAGAGATCAGGGCGACGGAATGCCGCTCGCTGGCGCCGCCTGCTGGCTGGCTGTCACTGTCGTGATCGCGCCGGATGCGGTGGTGTCCGTGGTCAGGACCGGTCCCT
>NZ_JBARCR010000462.1:0-12849 GCF_049794275.1 Trebonia sp. | reverse complement strand
TCGGGCAGTACCAGCGAGACCAGCCTGCGCCGAGGGCCGTCGGCCCGTGCTTTCTCGACCGGCTCCCGGCCGAGGAACGAGATGTCCGTGTTGAGCTTGCACGCGAACGTCAGGCCTGCCTCGACCGGGTTGTAGTCCGCGGTCAGTTCTCGGCCGAAGGCACGGTAGGCCTTCTCCAGCCGCATCGACTCGATGGCGTAATAGCCCGCGTTCACAAGGCCGAGGCCGGCGCCGGCGTCCATCAGGTCCTCGTAGGCTCCCACCGCGAATTCTGCCGGGACGTACAGCTCCCAGCCGAGCTCGCCCACGTAGGTGATCCTGGTCGCGCGGACCGTGGCGTAGCCGAGGTCGATCTCGCGGCTGGTGCTGAACGGGAAGGCTTTGTCGCTGAAGTCGCTGCGGGAAAGCCGGGACAGCAGTTCGCGGGATCGTGGCCCCATCACGCCGTAGACGGCGTAGGCGGAGGTGACGTCGGCGAGCGAGGCGTGGCAGCGGGCTGGCATCCGCCTGGTGATGTGGTGCTTGTCGCGCTCGGTGCTGGCCGCGCTGCTGACCAGCAGGAACTCATGGGCGCTCAGCCTGGTGACGGTGATGTCGGCCTCATAGGTGCCGCGCGCGTTCAGCATCCCGGTATAGACGGTGCGGCCAGGCTCGACCCCGACGTCGGCCGTGCACAGCCACTGCAGCGCCTGCTCGGCGTCCCGGCCGGTGACCAGGTACTTGGAGAAGCTCGTCTGATCGAACAGGGCGACGCTGCCGCGGGCGGCCCGCTGCTCGGCACTGGACCAGGGCTGCCAGCTCTGCTGGCCCCAGCCGTACTCGATGGCGGCATCCTGGCCCGGCGGGGCGAAGTAATTCGCGCGCTCCCAGCCCATCCGGCTGCCGAAGCAGGCGTTGGCCTGCTTGAGCAGGTGATACGCCGGAGAGCGCCGGAACGGCCGAGCGGTGGCTAGCTCGCGGTTCGGCCAGGGGACGGCGTAATGCAGGCCCAGAACCTCGCTGACCCGGTCATGCAGCCACTGGTTGTTGCCGTTGAACCGGGCGAAGCGCCGGATGTCCACCGCGGACAGGTCGAGGCTCGGCTCACCCTCGATGATCCACTCCGCCAGCGCCCGCCCGGCGCCGCCCGCGGACGCGATGCCCACGGAGTTGAAGCCTGCCCCCACGAAGAAGTTCCGCAGTTCTGGCGCCTCACCGAGAATGAACTGGTTGTCGGGGGTGAAGCTCTCCGGGCCGTTGTAGAACTTCTTGATGCCGGTCTCGGCGAGCACGGGTATCCGCGCTATCGCGCTGTCCATGAGGATCGCGAAGTGGTCCCAGTCCTCGTCGAGCAGCCGGAACTCGAACGGGTAGGGCAGCTCGTCAGGGGCGACCCATGGCTTGGCCTCCGGCTCGAATCCGCCGACGACCAGCCCGCCGACTTCTTCCTTGAAGTAGGTGTAGCCGTCCGGGTCGCGCAGTACCGGCAGGTCCCGGTGCGCCCCGTCGATCCGCTCGGTTACCACGTAGAAGTGCTCGGCGGAATGCAGCGGCACCGTTACCCCGCACATCGCGCCGACCTGCTTGGCCCACTGGCCGGCGCAGTTGACGACTATCTCTGCCTCGATGTCGCCCCGGTCGGTATGAACCCCGGTAACGGCGCCGGCTCGCGTGCGGATGCCGGTCACCCGGACCCGCTCGCGGATCAGCACGCCCCGGTCGCGGGCGCCGCGGGCCAGCGCCGCGGTCAGGTCCGTGGGATTCGCCCTGCCGTCGCCTGGCAGCCAGATCGCCCCGACGATGTCGTCGACCGCCATGATCGGGTACCGGTCGCGGGCCTGCGCGGGCGTGATCAGCTCGCAGTCCAGCTGATAGGCCTCGGCGGTCGCGGCGGTCCGGCGCAGCTGCACCATGCGATCGTGAGTTCTGGCGACGGTCACGCCACCACAGCGGCGGAAGCCGGCACTCAGGCCAGTCTCCTCCTCCAGCCTCCCGTACAGCTCGGTGGAGTACTGCACGAGCCGCGTGCCGTTTTCCGTGGCGCGCAGCTGGCCGACCAGGCCCGCCGCGTGCCAGGTAGTGCCGCATGACAGCTGCCCCTGTTCGAGCAGCAGCACATCGGTCCAGCCCATCAGGGCCAGGTGGTACGCGACGCTGGCGCCGATCACGCCACCGCCGATGATGACGACCCGGGCGCGGCCGGGCAGCTGTGCAGGCTCAGCCGTCATGCTGGCAGGATCCCCTGTGCTGGCTTGGTTCTGTGGCGTGGTCCGAGTCGGGAAGCTGGACGGCCTCGAGCAGTCCGCCGAAGCCGGACGCCGTGAAACCGGCGGCAGCGCCCTCGAACCGCTCCATCGCCCAGGACCAGAAGTCGAACTCGATCAGGCTAGCGGCATGCTGGATCGCGCCCCACAGGGTCCAGCCGTACATGCCAGCCAGGCCGAGCAGCCGGGCTCTGGCGACTTTGCTTGGCCTCGGCCGCCCGTAGTAGCCGGTGACGAGCGCGACCAGGCCATCCTCGCCGAGGTGAGCCTCGGCCGCGATGTTGCCCAGCTCGAAGCAGGCATCGTTGTTGCCCGAGTACTCATAGTCGATCAGCCAGATCCGGTCGCCGTCGTCGATGAGGTTGGCGGGCAGCAGGTCGTTGTTGCACGGAACCGTGCCGTCGCGGTCCGATGCGGTCAGTGCTGCCGCGATCGCGTCGAAGTGCGGCAGCAGGTCCTCGTATCCGGCCGGGATACGGAAGCCGCGGGTTCGTGCCACCGCCAGGTACCGCCGCTGGATGGCGAACATGTCGAAGTCGTTGCCGAACCTCTCGCCCTGGTGCAGCCGACGGCATGCCCGTGCGATCCGCGTGATCGTACGGGGCTCGGCCACGTCCGCGCTGCCGAGCGTGCGCCCCTCGATGTAGCCGATGATCAGCATGCTGTCCTGCGGGCGGTACTCCACGACCGGCGGTCCCGCACCAGCGGCCGCCGCGGCCACCGAGTTCCGGTACTCGCAATCCCTGTCGATCGCGAGCAGTTCGCTGCCGGCACCGGAGATGCGGGCGACAAAGCTGCCGTCAGGCGTCGTCACCTTGTAGTTGCGGTTGGTCAGGCCGCCGGGCAGTTCGTGCACCGTACGTGGCCGCAGGGCCAGGCTTACTGTCCGGTCGAAGAGGTCGTCGGGTTCCGCGCGGACCACCTCCGCATCCTTAATTGTCTGAACCTATTACGGGTTTTACCATTCTGTCCCTAAAAAGGTCTAGACAGTTTGCTATCGCAGACGTACGCTTTCGCCCCAAACGGCAGTCCCGTCGGTTGTGAAGGGGAGGCCCTCAATGAGCACTGACACCGACATCTCCGGCGGGCAAGAGCGGGACTCCGCCGACCTGGCTCGCTTCGGCTACAAGCAGGAACTCAAGCGTTCACTAGGGCCATTCAGCTCGTTCGCTGTCGCCTTCAGCTACATCTCGCCGTCGACCGGCATCTTCACGCTGTTCGCGCTTGGCCTGACCACCCTCGGCGGAGTATTCATCTGGACCTGGCCGGTCGTGGCACTCGGCCAGTTCATCGTCGCACTGAACTTCGCCGAGGTTTCCAGCCACTTCCCGGTGGCCGGCTCGGTCTTCCAGTGGACGAAGTACCTCGCGAGCCGGAGCTACTCCTGGTTCACCGGCTGGATCTACCTGTTCGCCGGCATCCTGACCGTCACCGCCGTCGTGGCGACGCTGCCACTGGCACTGATCCCCGCGCTGAACGGGCTCGGCTGGCATTCACTGAACGGCGCCAGCCTGAACACCCAGCTGGTCGTGGCGCTCATCACGCTGGTCGTCATCGCGATTCTGAACATCTACGGCGTACGGCTCGTCGCGGTCATCAACAACACTGGCGTGATCTTCGAGATCCTCGGCATGTTCGTGTTCGCGCTCGTGCTGCTGGCGTTCCACAACCACCAGGGCTTCCATGTGGTGACCAACAGCGCGGGCTTCCACGTCGGGCCGAGCTCGTTCCTCGCCGCCATGTTCATGAGCCTGTTCGTGATCTACGGCTTCGACACCGCGTCCACTCTCTCCGAGGAGACCCGCGACCCGCGCCGGGCCGCGCCCAAGGCGGTGCTGTACTCGGTCATCGGCGCGTTCGTCATCGGCGGCGTGTTCCTGCTGGCCACGCTCGTGGCGATCCCGAATCTGGGTACCGCGGTCAAGGACGGGTACGGGCCCGCGCAGATCATCGAGGCGAACTTCTCCACCGGCTTCGCGACGCTGTACCTGTTCGTGGTCTCCGCGGCCATCTTCGTCTGCTGCCTGTCCATCCTGGCGGCGACGATCCGGCTCTGCTTCGGGATGGCACGCGACAACCAGCTGCCCATCTCCGGGCTACTGGGCAAGGTGTCGCCCCGCCTGCACACGCCGGTCTGGACCTGCATCGTGGTCGCGGCGCTGGCCGCTGTGCCCTTCATCAAGTACTCGGGCGCCGGGACGATCGCGATCGCGGCGACCGGCATGATCTACCTGAGCTACTTCCTCGGCAACCTCGTGATCATGCGGGCTCGCGCACGCGGCTGGCCCAAGGCGAGCGCGCCGTTCCGGCTCGGCCGCTGGGGTCTGCTGGTCAATGTCATTGCGTTGCTCTACGGCGGGGCGATGCTGGTCAACTTCGCCTGGCCGCGGCCGGCGAGCAACCCCAAGCCGGAGCAGACCGGCGGGCTTCTCACCTTCGGGTGGGATTTCCTGAACAAGATCCCGATCCTGTGGACGGTGGCCATCGTCATCGTGCTGGTCGGGGCCATCTACTATCTCTGTGTCGGGCGGAACAAGACCTTCCCGCAGGTGACCGCGCCGTTCCCGGACGACCCGCTGACGGCCGAAGCCAGCGCCGTACCACAGCCCGACAGCTAAGCATCGTCCGAGGGCTGGCAACAGGGGAGATTCGGCTATGGCGCCACCGCCGCGGACCGGGCGCCGCCGCATTCGCCCCGCGCTGCGGACCGGCACGGGGCGGCCACCCGAGATCGTCCGCGGGCCGGGCGCCACCGTGCACACTCAGATCGAGGACTGGCTGGCCAGCGAGATAGCCGCGGGCGCACTGGTCCCCGGCGACAAGCTGCCCTCCGAGCATGATCTGGCCACGTGGTTCGGCGTCAGCCGGATGACCCTGCGGCACGCGCTTGCCGAGCTGACCCGCCGCGGCCTGGTCACCAAGGCGGTGGGCAGGCACGGCGGGACTTTTGTCGCCGCGCCCAAGCTGGAGCAGGACCTGACGCGCCTGGCAGGGTTCTCCGAGCGACTGCGCCGTCACGGGATGGTCGCCGGTGCCCGGGTGCTGTTCGCGAGCGAGCACCCAGCCGGGCCGGCTGCGGCGGCGGCCCTCAGGATCGGCAAGGACGACTTGGTGTGCGAGGTACAGCGGGTCCGGCTCGCCGACGGCAAGCCGATCGTCCTTGAGCGCTCGCTTTTCCCTGCTGACCGGTTTCCCGGCATGCTGGACTCGCGGCTCGACGGCTCGCTGTATGAGCTGCTCGAGGTCAGGTACGGCCTGCGGCCGCACCGTGCCAGGGAGAGCCTGGAACCGGTGACCGCACGAGTACGTGAGGCCGAAGCGCTCGAGGTCCCCGAGGGCGCGCCGCTGATGCTGGTCGAGCGCATCGCGTACGCCCGTTCCGGTGAGCCACTTGAATACGCCCGTGACCTGTTCCGCGGCGACCGGACCAAGGTTGTGGTCTGGACCTCCGAGCTGGAGGACTGAGTCTCCAGGGACGGCGAATATCGGCACACACCGAGAGCGCGACGGTACCGCAGCTCACTGCCGCTCAGCCGGGGGGGAGAGCCGAGCGGCGAGCAGCCAGCCGCGGACGGGGGCACCGTGTGGCGCGGTACCGCCGCGTGCGGTCACGATATCGGCCCGGGGGAACGCCCACAAGGGGTTTGCGTCCAGCCGAGCGGGCGCTGCGCGGACACCAGCGGCCTCGGCGGCAGGATGCACAGCGCCCGTGACCATCTAGCTAATTTTCGTCTGTTGATCCCACCCCCTCGACGGGACCAGCGGCCAATACCATAGCGACTAAATGTCGCACTTAGTTCGCACCGCCCGACTCGAACCGCCGAGAGGCGCCTATGGCTAGCCACGGTCTCGATCGCTTGCACTCTGACCCCGATGACCTTGCCCGGCAGGCCGCTGCGGAGTACCTGCGTGAACTCCTTCTGCGGCCCGGCCGGCCTCGGCGCACCTGGGAGCAGTACGCCGAGCGCACCCGGCATGGCCAGGTCAACCAACTCGCCGTGGCGGAGGTGCTCGCCCGGCATCTGTGGCAGCATCCGAGGCGGCGCGGGGACGGCGACTTGCTGCCCCGCCAACTGAAAGACACGGCCGCACGCGCGCTGTCCGGCAGGCTGCTCAGCAAGGCGACCCTCGACCTGTTCATCGACGCCTTCGCGCTGCCCGCCGCCGAGCAGGATCAACTGTGGCGGCTGTGGGAGGGGTCCCCCCGAGTGCGCATGCTCACGGGCATCCGGGCAATCCGTCCGGACACTGCGGATAAGGTAGCCGCCTTGCTCGGCCCTCCCGGCCACCAGACGGTCTCGCTGCACGACCACGCCTTCGCCCGAGCCGACGGACGGGTTGGCGGGGTCCGGACCATACAGGTGCTCGAGGCGCTCCGCGACGGGTTGGACAGCATCCCGTACATCTACGACACGTCGGCGCTCACACTGCGGGTCGGCCACGGCTGCGAGGCGCCTGCAGGCCCCGGCAGCCAGGTCAAGGACGGCCCGTACGTGCTCCGCATTCCGCTCGCGAGGACGCTGTCCGCAGGGGAGACGCTTTCCCTGGAATACGCAACCACATTCCACTACCAGGGCGAGGTAACCGCGGAGCAGCGTCAGTATCGCAGGGCGGTCATGCGCCGGGTGGATAACATCGACCTGCGCGTCGAGTTCGACCCGGAGTACGTCCCGTCGGCAATCTGGTGGGCGGTGTGGGACGGAGTAGACGGTGGCATCATCGAGCAGCACAGGGTGCAGCCGGATAGCCAGAACTCGGTGCACCGGTACCTTCGCCTCGTGGAGAAGACGGTCGTCGGCTTCTACTGGGAGGACCGGACCCGCGAATCGCCCTGATCCCGTTGCCGGCTGGTGCGGGTACTCGCCGAGGCCGGCCGTGCGGTCGGCATCGCGGGATTCAGCACTCGGAACGGAGGGTTCATTACCGTATCCGCGAAGCCTGATGGAGGCACAATCATGTCAGTCATCGAGGACATCCAACACCGCTCGGCGCACATTCGCTGGCCGGAGGGCATCGTGCCCGAGCAGGCCGACCTCTTCGCCCACAACGACATCGTGATCGCCGCGCCCCCGGCAGAGATCTGGGAGCACCTCGTCCACGCCGCCGCCTGGCCGGACTGGTACGTCAACGCCCGCAACGTCACGGTCAACGCCCCCAGCAGGCTCCTCGGCGCCGGCGTGACGTTCGACTGGATCACCTTCGGCGCGCACATCCACAGCACCGTCCACGAATTCGAGCCCACCGCCCGCATCGGCTGGTACGGCGAGACAGACCAGTGGCTGGCCTACCACACCTGGCTGCTCGAGCCGCGCGACGAGGGCAGCACCTACGTGGTCATGGAAGAGACCGGCACCGGGGCCAACCCGAGGAGACTCGCCAGCACCAATCCCGGCCACATGCACCGCGGTCACGATCTGTGGAACATCAGCCTCAAGTTCCTCTGCGAAAGCACCCAGGACTAGCGGCGGGCGCACACCATGACGGGACGCTCACGCCGCCGCCGCCCGGCACGAACGGCACGTTGCGGGGTTGGCAGCCGCTCTTGGTGTCACGGGATGATGATCACCGGGTAGTGAACGTGCCGTTCCAGGGCGCTGGGGACAGAGCCGAGGTCGTGATGGTATCCGTGCTCGGACCGGCCGACGATGAGGATCACCGCGGCGTCAGGCCCGCGCTCGCTGCGTTTTTCGTCTGCCGCCGCGATCAGGTTGTCCGCGATCGCGCCGTTGCGGCGCTGGAAGTGCCAGCGGTGTGCGGCGCCCCTGAGGTGAGAGGCCTGCAGGTGAGCGCGGACCTTCTCGGATAGATCGCGCGTGTTGTCATCGAAGCTTTGCAGTACGTCATCGGAGGCCTCGCCGGTGCGGCTGGCGGCGGCCATGGCCGGGAGGTGCGCCACGTACACGATCTCCATGCCGCCGGGCCGGTCGTTCAGCAGCCAGGCGGCCGCGTCCAGGGCGCGCAACGACGAGGCTGACCCGTCGAAGCCGACGATCGCGTACACCAACCGGTCCGATGTTCCGGTGAGGGTGCCCGCAGTCTGCACGGGATTGGTGGTGAGTGTGCTCATGATGTGCTCCTTCACCCGGTAGCCCGGTCCTGCCCGTATAGGGTTGGTATTTGCAACTCTAGGCGTCGGAGTTGTATTCTGCAACTCAAAGATGGAGGGGAAATGGCTCGCGAAGCTGCCCTTGATGACCTGTACCAGGGTCTGACCACGCTGTCCCGGCGAGCCCGCGATGTGGGCGATCACCTCCATCCAGGCTTGTCCCTGGTCGCCTACACACTGCTGACCCGGGTCGACGTCACGCCGGGGATGCGCGCGGCCGACCTGGCTTCGCATTTCGGTCTGGACAAGTCGACCCTGTCCCGCCAGCTTGAGCAGCTGATCTCGGCGGGACTGCTGCGCCGGGACGGAGAACGGCCGGGCCGCCGGGGCTACGTGCTGACCCTGACGGCTGCCGGGAGGCAGCACCTGGACGTAGCCGCGAGGGCCGTCCGGGATCGTCTCGCCGAGCGGCTGACCGACTGGGACGACCGTGACGTAGCCGCCTTCGCCCAGCTGGTCACGAGGTTCAACGACAGCACCGGCCGTCCCTGACCGAGCGAACGGCCGTCTGGTGACGTTCATGCCGCGACGGCGCCGACGCGGCGGCCGGGCGAGGCGTTGCGCGTCACGAGGCCGCGCGCGACGCTGGTCTTCGCCGACAGGTTGACCTTGGCGGATTCCCGTCTTCGGTACCTTCGTTGCCATGCGCAGCCGTCTGGGATCGCGTATGTAGCAGCGCAGTTCCGGGCCGCGGTCGGTCGGCGGTGTCAGGAACTGAGCCCCGCGGTCACGCCACTGCTGGTAGACGGCGTGGATGTCGGCGACGAGCTAGCGCTCCAGCATCGGCCGCACCTCGACGGCCCCGCCGAACCTGGCGACCGGGATCCGTGCCGCGAACGCGATCGCCGCGTCGAGGCCTGACGTGTCGTAGACGTAATACCCGTCCAGCTCGTTTCCCGCCTTGACGGCGGGGCCGGCGGTCACCTGCGTCGTCCCGTCCTTCACGCGGACCGTCGCCGCCTCGCCCGCGGCCTGGAGCTGGTTGCCGTCGAGCACGCCCGGAGACTGGCGAATCGCTTCGAATTCGCCAGTCACCTTCTTTTGCTCCTCGGCGGGGAGCGCGCCGATCACCTTGTCAGCGCCGTTGAAGCGGACCTGAAGCAGGAACTTCATCGGATCTCCTTACTTCCCTTGACTCGAGGATTTCGGCTGGCGGTTCGCCGCGTGTCAACGTGGGCTGCCGCGGACGAGGGCTAATCGGCCAGTTCCGGCGCCCGCAACGAGCATCGGCCGCCGCCCGAGCAGGTCGCCGGCCCGGCCGCCGAGCGGCAGCCCCGCGTAGGTGGCCAGTAGCGAGGCGGGCGGGGCGGGCACGAGATCGGCCTCCAGGACTGGACGGGTTGGTACAGTCAGGAGGCTATCAGAAAGTGGACGATTTAGTACAGAGTCAGCTCAAGCACGCCCGCACCCGCGCCAGCCCCGCCTCCACCGCTACCCGCAGTGACGCCATGTCCTTGCGGGCCTGGCTGAGCACCATCCCGCCCTCGATGCTGGCCAGCAGCCCCGTGGCCAGCACGGCAGGCGAGGCGTCCGCGCGCAGTTCCCCGCGCTGGCACATCCGCTCCAGCGCGCTGGCCAGGAGCTGCTCCCAGGCGTCGAACCCGGCGGCGGCCTGCAGCCGGGCGTCCTCGTTGCGGCCGGCCACCTCCGTCGCCAGCGTCCCGATCGGGCACCCCGGCAGCCCCGCCTGCTCGAACCCGGCGATGAATCCCTCCAGCGCCTGCTCCAGCCCGGCCAGCGACGACACGCCGCCGAGGGACTGGGTCAGCGCGGCCACCACCTGCGCGCAGCGGTACCCGACAGCCGCCGCCGCCAGCTCATCCCGGCTGCGGAAATAATGGTAGAACTGGCCCTTGCCCGCCCCGGCAGCGGCAATCACCTCATCCACGCTGGTGGCGGCGATACCGCGTTCGGCGAACAACTCCGCGGCCCGCTCCACGATCCGCTCCCGGCTGGCGCGCCCGCGCCTGGTTATCGGCTCGCCCGGCATACGCCCATGCTAGCGGCGGACTGTACCAGACAGTCCAGGCCGTTAGCCTGGTGACCGGTTGGGTGCCGGCCGGGAAACGGCCGGCCTGCCTGGGTTGTGCCCCTGGCTGCCCCACGGCGGTCACCGCCATTTTTGCCGCTCGCGTGCTCTCTGTGACGTCACTGGCGCTCGCGGGCGGGCGTGGCGTGCTTGGGGGGCAGCCCGCGGGCTTAGCCGACGCCGGCGTCGCCCCACTGCCGACACCGCCCGCTAGTCCACAGCTGGCTACCGCGCCGGTAGCCTGTCGGTGTGAAAGGTGCCAGGGTGCCCGCGGAGGACCTGGACGAGGAGTCGTCGGCCTGGCTGCACCGCCTGGGCACCGCGGGCGCGGAGCGGCGGGCGGCCGAGCGTGACCTCCACGCCCGGCTGGTCCGCATCGCGCTGGCCGAGACCAGGCGCCGGGCGGCCAGCACCCCGGTGACTGGCCCGGAACTCGACGACGTCGCGCACCAGGCCGCCGGCGACGCGATGCTTGCGATCCTGGCCAAGCTCGCCGACTTCCGCGGCGAGAGCAGGTTCATCACCTGGGCGTACCGGTTCGTCATCCTTGAAGTGTCGGCCAAGCTCGGCAGGCACTACTGGCGCAACCCGCCGGTCGCGCTTGACGCCGGGCAGTGGCAGCGGCTGCCCGACCGGTTCGGGATCGACCCGGCGCGGCACGCGGAAGCCGCGGGCATCCTGGCCGAGGTGCGCCGGGTTGTGGACGAGGAACTGACCGCGCACCAGCGGCGGATCTTCGTGGCGGTTGTGGTCGACCAGATCCCGCGCGACGCGCTTGTCGCCGAGCTTGGCCTGCAGAAGAACGCGATTTACAAGGTGATTTTCGACGCGCGGCGTAAGATCCGCCGTGCGCTGGTCGCTAAGGGCTATCTGGAAGAGTCGGGGTGGAGCGGCGATGAGTGAGCTGGACGGGCTGGAGCGGTTCCTGCGGACCGACCCGCGCGACGTCGGCTGTGACGAGGCCATGGCCGTGCTGCACGTCTACGTCGACCTGATGGCCGCAGGCGAGGACGCGGCCAGGCGTTACCCCGGGGTCGCGGCCCACCTGCTGGCCTGCGGCCCGTGCAATGAGGACTTCACCGGTCTCCTCGCGGCCGTCACTAATGGCTAGCAGGACGGGTCATCCAGCAGGCGCCGCGGGCGGCCGTGAGGTACTGGCGTTCGACCTTTACGGGACGCTGGTCGACCCGATCGCCATCGCCGGCGAGCTCGGCCGTCTCCTCGGTGACGCAGACGGCCGCGAGGCGGCCGGGCTCTGGCGGTCCAAGCAGCTGGAGTACTCTTTCCGGCTCACGGCGATGGGCCGTTACGAGGACTTCTGCTGGGTGACGGCCCGCGCGCTTGACTTCGCGCTTGCCTCGGTCGGGGGACGCCTGCCGGACGGGCAGGCCGAGCGGCTGGTCGAGCTGTACGACCACCTGCGGCCATTCCCCGACGCCGTCCCCGCGATGCGGGCGCTGGCTGACCTGAAGTACGAGCTCGCGGTGCTCTCCAACGGGACCCCGGCGATGATCGGGAACTGCCTTGACAACAGCGGCCTCGGGGAGTTCTTCGGCCAGCGGATCAGCGTGGACGAGGTCCGCGCGTTCAAGCCGTCGCCCCTGGTGTACCGGCACGCCGCGGAGCGGCTGTCGGTGACGGCCGGGCAGGTCCGGCTGGTGACGAGCAACGCGTTCGACTGTGTCGGGGCCAGTGCGGCGGGGATGCGCACGGTCTGGGTAAACCGTTCCGCCGCCCCGTTCGACACGATCGGCGCCCAGCCGGACCTCACCGTGCCCGCGCTCGACCGCTTGCCTGCGGCGCTGGGCGGCTGAAGCCGCGGAGGCGGGCGGCGGAGCCCACCGGGAATCAGGCGCCGACTGGCGCGGTGCTGACGTCCCAGATGGCCCCGGTGTCATCGCCGGCCAGGAGGGCGAGCAGCGCGGCGGCCGAGTACTCCGGGGTGATCAGGGTACCCTCGGCGTAGTTCCGGTTGAACCGCTCGTGCAGGCCGGAGCCTATGTGCTCGGGGTCCTGCCGGCGGATCCAGGCCTGCATGGCGGTGTCGACCCCGCCCGGCCGGTAGGCGTTGACCGTGACCCCGGTGCCGCGCAGCTCGGCGGCGAGGTTCACGGTGTGCGCCTCGAGCGCGGCCTTCGTGGTGGCATAGGCGTTCCCGCGGACCATGCCTGCCGGGTTGGCGACGATCCCGCTTGAGACGTTGACGACCCGGCCCCAGCCGGCCTCCAGCATGCCAGGCAGGACGGCTGCGGTAAGCGCGGCCGGAGCGATCACGTTGACCTCGAAGGCCAGCCGCAGGTCCCCGGCCTTGATGCCGTCCGTGGGGCCGAGCGGCTCTACCGTGGCGGCGTTGTTGACCAGGATGTCGACGCGGCCCGGCGCGAGTGCCGCCGCCACGGCACGGCCGCGGTCTTCCTCGTCGGCCAGGTCGGCGGGCAGCACGCTGACCCGCCCGGCGGGCACGCCACGTT
>NZ_JBARCR010000461.1:0-4689 GCF_049794275.1 Trebonia sp. | reverse complement strand
GGCCGCAGCGGGGCGGCCAGGGCTGCCTGCGGCCCGAGCTCGTCGTGCTTTATTTGTAGCACCTGCCTGTAGCACATGTCCCGCAATCCCGTGATGGCCTGCGGTAACGCGAGCGTGATTCCGGGGGATGGATGCGCTGAGGCCGGGTACGTCTTCCTCGCGATGAACATGGCCAAATAAGCCCTCCGGGCCGTGGACGAGTACCAGCAGAAGCACGCCTGGCTGGCCTTCCCGGTCGCGGTGTGGAAGAAGTTCGGCGACGACCAGGCGGGCAACCTGGCCCTGCTGGTCGCCTGGTTCGCCTTCGTGAGCATCTTCCCGCTGATGCTCGTGCTGGTCACCGTGCTGGACATCGTGCTGAAGAACCACCCGGACCTGCAGCACCGGCTGCTGAACTCCGCGCTGAGCCAGTACCCCCTGATCGGCCAGCAGCTCGGGCACATCGGCCGGATCCAGCAGACCGGGCTGCCCCTCGTGATCGGCCTGGTCGGTACGTTCCTCGGCGCCCGGGGCGTGGCGAACGCCATGCAGAACGCGCTCAACACGGTGTGGGAGATCCCGTACGCGCGCCGCCCCGGCTTCCCGTGGTCGTTCCTGCGCAGCCTGGGACAGATCGTCGTGATCGGGCTGGGCCTGATCGGGACCACGGTCCTGTCCGGGCTGGCCAGCGGGGCGGGCCACAAGCTCTCCGGGTTCGCCGCCACCGTGGCCGCCCTGGTGGTGTCGCTCGTGCTGAACATCGGGGTCTTCTGGCTCGCGTTCCGCCTCGGCACCGCCTCGGAGATCCGCTGGCGGCAGCTGTGGCTCGCCGCGGTCATCTCCGGCATCATCTGGCAGGTGCTGCAGACCGTCGGCAGCTACTTCGTGTCACACCAGCTGGCCCACGCCTCGCCGGTCTACGGCACCTTCGCCATCGTGATCGGCCTGATCGCGTGGCTCTACCTGCAGGCGGAGCTCACCCTCTACGCGGTCGAGATTAGCGTGGTAAAGGAACGCCGGCTGTGGCCGCGCAGCATCGCGCCACCGCCCTACACCGAGCAAGACCGGCGCGCGTTCGAGCTCTACGCGCAGGCCGAGAAGCGGGGGGAGGGAGTGGACATCGTCGTGGGGATCGGAGGTGAGTACGATCGCGAGAAGACGTCAGGCTGACCCCGGCGCGCCGCACGTGGTCATCTGCGGCGCGGGGTTCGGCGGACTGTCCGCCATCTCCAGGCTCACCCGCTCAGGGCTGCGGGTGACCCTGCTGGACGGCCACCTGTACAGCACCTTCCAGCCGCTGCTCTACCAGGTCGCGACCGCCGGCCTGAACCCCGGCGACGTCGCCTACCCGGCTCGCGGCTTCACCCGCAAGTACAGCATGCGGTTCCGCCGGGGTGAGCTGAAGACGATCGACGCGGCCGCCCGCCGGGTGACGCTGGCCGACGGCGGCCAGCTCGGCTACGACTACCTGATCATCGCCACCGGGGTGGCGGCGAACTTTTTCGGCGTCAAGGGCGCGGTGGAGAACACGTTCGGGCTCTACAGCCGCGTCGACGCGACGGTGCTCCGCGACCACATCATCAACGGCTTCGAGTGGCTGGACGAGGACCCCGACGCCAGCAAGGAGCTCACGATCACCGTGGTGGGCGGCGGCGCCACCGGCGTCGAGCTGGCCGGCACCCTCGGCGAGCTGCGCACCGACGTGCTGCGCGCCACGTTCCCCTCCGTCAACCCCGACCGGGTGCACATCCGGCTGATCGAGATGTCGCCCGCGCTGCTGATGCCATTCCACCCGAAGCTGCGCGAGTACACCAGGAAGCAGCTCGTCAAGCGCGGCGTGGACATCAGGCTGAGTACGCAGATCCGTGAGGTGGGGCCGGACCGGGTCATCATCGGCGACGGGCAGTCCCTGCGCAGCGACCTGACCGTGTGGACGGGCGGCGTGGCCGCCCCGGAGGAGGCCGCGGGCTGGGGGCTCCCGCAGGGCCAGCACGGCCGCCTCCTCGTCGGTCCCGACCTGCGGGTCCAGGGCAGCGACCGGATTTTCGCGGCCGGCGACATCGCGCTCGAGCCTGACGACCCGTCACCGCAGCTCGCGCAGCCCGCGCTGCAGGAAGGCAAGCACGTCGCCCGGCAGATCATCCGGCTGCTGCGCGGCGAGCAGACCGAGCCGTTCAAGTATCACGACAAGGGCACCATGGCCACGATCGGCCGCAATTCCGCCGTCGTGGAGCTGCCCAGGGGCCTGCGGATCACCGGGACGCTGGCGTGGCTCGCCTGGCTCGCCCTGCACCTGCTGTACCTGCTCGGGTACCGGAACCGGATCGCGACGCTGATCAACCTGTCCTGGCGGTACATCGCCTGGGGGCACGGCGGCGGCGTGATCGTCGGCGACGAGCCAGCGGAGCCGCTCCCCAGCGGCACCACGTCCGCCTGACCTACGACTGCGTGTAGTAACCTCATGCTCGTGAATTCGCTGACTCGGGGAAGCCTCGCTCTCGCGGCGATCATCGCCACGGCCGCGCTGGCCGGGTGCGGCTCGTCGTCACCCGCGCAGCCTTCCATGTCGGGCACCGCCAGCGCGGCCGCCATGGCCAACCCCAACCTGGACCTCGGCACCTCGCTGAACAGCCAGCCCGCGCCCGAGATCAGCCTGACGAACCAGTTCGGCCAGCCCATGTCGCTGAGCCAGTTCCGCGGCAAGATCGTCATGCTCGGTTTCGAGGACTCCGAGTGCACCACGGTCTGCCCGCTCACCACGCAGAGCATGGTGCTGGCGAAGGAACTGCTCGGCAAGGCCGGTAACAACGTCCAGCTCCTCGGCGTGGACGCCAACCCGGACGCCACCAGCGTCGCCGACGTGCTCGCCTACTCCCGCGCGCACGGCATGGTCAACCGGTGGGACTTCCTCACCGGGTCACCCGCCCAGCTCAAGGCGGTCTGGAGCGCCTACCACATCGCGGTACAGGTCGAGCAAGGCCAGATCGACCACACGCCCGCGCTGTTCATCATTGACTCCCGCGGCAGGCTGCAGAAGCTCTACCTGACTCAGATGGCCTACTCGAGCATCTCCCAGTCCGCCCAAGTGCTGGCCACCGAGATCGCCGGGCTGCTGCCCGGCCACCCGAAGCTGCTCAGCCAGGAGTCGCTCGGGACCGTCGACGTGCAGACGCCCGCGGCCGCCGTGTCGCTGCCCGCCGCGCGCCCGTCCGACTCGGGGTCGGGGACGTCGACGGTGACCCTGGGCCCGGGCAAGCCGCGGCTCGTGGTCTTCTTCGCCACCTGGCTCACCGAGACCTCCGACCTGAAAGCCGAGCTAACCGGTCTTAACTCGTACGTCGCGGCGGCGGCGAAGAACCACCTGCCGGCCCTGACCGCGGTGGACGAGACCGTGACCGAGCCGTCCGCGGCCGCGGTCGGCGCCTACCTGGGCCAGGTCGGCTCGCTCAGCTATCCGGTCGCCCTCGACGAGACGGGCCGGGTGGCCGACGGCTACGGCGTGCAGGACCAGCCCTGGCTGATGCTCGTCTCCGCGGCCGGCAAGGTGGTCTGGACGCACGACGGCTGGCTGCCGCTGCCGGCGCTGGAGAAGGCCGCCGCCGCGCACGCGTAAATACGATGGCTGATGCCGGTCGGCTGGCCATCGAAGATTCCTGACCGCCCGGATACCCTGGCCACCGTGGCAGAACGCGACTGGTACGCCTGGCACGCCCCCTACGACGACCCGGACAGCGGCCTGTCCCGGCGGCTGTCCTGGGTCCAGGACCGGGTCCGTGCCGCGCTCGACGAGGCGCCGCCAGGCCCGCTGCGCGCGATCAGCCTGTGCGCCGGCCAGGGCGCCGACCTGATCGTCCCGCTGTCCCGGCACCCGCGCCGCGGGGACGTGACCGCGCGGCTGGTCGAGCTGGATCCGCGCAACGCCGCGGTGGCCCGCCGACTGGCTGCTGAGGCCGGCCTGGACCGGCTTGAGGTCGTGCTCGGCGACGCCGCGCTGACCAGCCAGTACGCGGACCTGGTCCCGGCCGACCTGGTGCTCGTCTGCGGGGTGTTCGGCAACATAACAGACGCCGATGTGCAGCGGGTGATCGGCTACTGCACGCAGCTGTGCGCCGCCGGCGGCACGGTCATATGGACCCGGGGCCGCTGGCAGCCCGACCTGGTGCCGCAAGTGTGCGCCTGGTTCGAGGAGCGGGGCTTCGAGCTGGTCTGGCTCTCCGGTCCCGAGTACGGGCAGTGCTGCGGCGCGCACCGCTTCACCGCCAGCCCGGTCCCGCTTGAGCGGGACGCGGTCATGTTCAGGTTCAACGACCACGACGTCCGCCGCGGCCCTGACCGCGGCGCCTGACCGTTCGGCCGGTGTTACGCGTGGCCGCCAGGACCACTGCTGAGCTCGTTGAGGAAGCGCGCGTCGTCCAGCCGGGTCTCGCGGTCCGGCGCCCGGAACGGGTGCCAGAGGCCCTCCCAGCCGTCGGGGAACACGGTGGTGACGCCAGCCGCGGGCCCGCGCTTCGCGAGCCCGGTCCACCTCGCGATGGCCCGCCCGTCCATCCAGCACGATCAGCAGCGGCCCGGGCGGCTGCCCGGGCACCCGCGGCGCACGGGCCGCCCAGTAAGAGTCACGCCGCCAGCTTCACTCCCCGATGACTGCGCATAGTAAAAGATTTTGATGCTACCTGTTGTGTTCTCTAGAATAGATGTGCTATTCTAATG
>NZ_JBARCR010000460.1:0-1782 GCF_049794275.1 Trebonia sp. | reverse complement strand
CTGTGGCTGAGCGAGGAGACCGAGGCGGTTTTCCGGGGCGAACTAGCCCGGCGGGTCGGGCAGCCGGTGCAGGCCGAGGATTACCAGGTGACCGTCTTCGAACGGGAGGGGCCGCCAGGGGAGGCGGTCCGGCTGACCCGGATGCAAGTCAAGCCGGCGGGAGTCGCGGACGTGGTCCACGTGTACGGGGACACCGCGGTCCCGCGGCTGGCCGACACCCCCGGTTTCCGCGAGACGCTGCTGTTCGCCGACCCGGCCGACGGGCAACTGATCAGCCAGACCGGGTGGCGGGACCCGGCCGCCCGGGCGGCCAGCCCGGGCGTCGCCGAGATGATCCGGTCCGATGTCCTGGCCGACGATGACTGCCAGATCCGCGCCGTCGAGGACTACCGCCTGGTGTTCGACTCGGCGCGGAAACCGCGCCCAGCCGGGTGGTGAGACCCAGGATCACGGTGTGCCATGTGCCTGACGTACAGCCAGCGAAGACCACGAGCCGATCAGCGGAGGCGAGGTTCTGCGCTTCCTGCCAACCAACCTGTCCGCGCCGGAGATCGCCGACCAGCTTTCGTTGTCGGTCCACACCGTCCGGACGCATATGCGGAATGTGTACGCGAAGCTCGGCGCGCATGGCCGGACTTAGGCCGTCGAGCAGGCCCGCGCCCACGGCTTGCTCGCACGCTCATAGCGCAGGCCGTGACGGGAAAAGGCCTCCGCTGATATCACGGGCCTTTCCTGCCGGCCGACCCGGGCGCCCGTAGGCGCGGGGATGCCGCTGGACTGGGGCCGCTGCAGCGCCGCCCCCTCGATTAGAGCCGAATGCCGAAGGCCTTTCGTCAGGCAAGAAGACAGTCTTGCCCGCGACAAATGAGGTAGATCCCGCCGGTGATCCTGCCTCTACCGTGGATACTGGCTGTCGCTGCGGCAGTCACCGCCCTCCGTTCGGAAAAATCAAGAACATCAGCCCGAACGGAGGAGTGGTTCCCCGCTGCCTCAACTGCTGACCACGCGGTGCTGGAACCTGGCAGGCGGTCAGGCCAAGGCGCGGCCGATGAGGTGGCTGTTCTTCGCCACGGACCCGGGCAGGACGGCGAAATGGACTTGCCCGTCGTCATCGACAGCCACTACCCGGACGACCGCTTGGGCCTGGCGGTTCCCAGCCACCACCATCACCCCGGGACGGATGCGGGCGGGGTCACTGGCGTCGCTCAGCGTGGACCAGCCGAGTCCCTCATCGTCTTCGTCGTTGAGGTCGGCTACCAAGTCGATGCGCGCGTCCATCAAAGTTCCTCCACTAACCAGGTTACGCGGCGTGGTAGGCGTTCGGCACGACCCGGTGCGTGCAGCTGACAAGTCGCTGCACACCGGACCCCAGGTCATCGAAGCCCACAGTGAAATGACGCGGGTTGCGGCCGGTCGGCTCCAGCCTCATACCCACGGCAAGAACATCCCTGACCGTCAGCAGGCTCAGGCGATCGAAGCGGACCAGTGGCGCCTGCTGGGCGAGTTCATCGATGGTGGCGTCCCGAACGGCGAATACCGAAATGCCGTAGACGCCGTAGATGCTGTGGTAGCGCACCGCGTCCTCGGACAGGATGTCCGGGTCGAGGTCACCCCCGCGCACCAGCACGACGTCGCCGTCCTCCAGGACGTCGCCGTCTCGCAGCCGCCTCAGTTTCATGGCCGGATTATGGCCGGCACCACTGACAGAACCGCCATCACGCCATCACGAACGGTAGGTCTCAGGGAGCCATTCCGGGAGCCATCGATGGCAGATACCGAGCG
>NZ_JBARCR010000459.1:0-2374 GCF_049794275.1 Trebonia sp. | reverse complement strand
CCACTTGGCGTGAATGCTGTCACAGCCGGAAAGAGATGTACAGGATTCCTGTCGATTATTCCGGTGCCGGGAAACCAAAAACCCCGAACCACTGAGGGTTCGGGGCTAGCCGGAGCTCCCGCGATAGGACTCGAACCTATAACCTGCCGGTTAACAGCCGGACGCTCTGCCGATTGAGCTACGCGGGACCGTCGCGGATAAGCGTAGCGCACCGGAAGGGGTGCCCGCGGCATGGCACGTTACGCTTGAACGGCTGCCGACATGGGGAGCGGCGGCGGCCCGGGATGAATGAGGCGCCGGGTGCCGGGGAAGGTGAAAGTTACGACGCCACGCACCGGAAGGGGTGCCAGATGCGCTACAGGGCCACGTTCATCGCAGGCTTCGCCGTCGGTTTCATCGCCGGCTCGCGGGCCGGCCGGGAGCGGTATGACCAGATCGTGAAGTACAGCAAGCAGGTCGCGGAGCTTCCCGCTGTGCAGAAGGCCACGAGCACGGTCACCGCCAAAGCCACCGAACTGGGAAAAACCGCCGCGGCCAAGGCGCCTGACCTCGCCAAGTCGGCCGCCGCGACCGTCAGCGAGCAGGTGCCGAAGATGGCCGCGACGGCCAAGAAGGCCAGCGACCGGCTCCCGTTCGGCGGCAAGAGCGACTCAGCGGACTTGGCGGACGGGCAGGTCAGCTCTCCCGTCGACAACGGCCAGGCATCAGTCAACGGGGCGCGATACACCACCGACGGCTCCTGACGGTACGTGCCCGGCGCCGGCGCGGCGCCGGGCACGCCTGTCTTAGTCGAGGTATTCGCGCAGGAGCAGCGCGCGGCTCGGGTGGCGGAGCTTGGCCAGGGTCTTCGACTCGATTTGCCTGATCCGCTCCCGGGTCACGCCGAACTCCCTGCCCACCTCCTCCAGCGTCCGCGGATGGCCGTCGGTCAGCCCGAACCGCAGCTGGATGATCCGCTGCTCCCGGTCCGACAGCTCGCACAGCACCCGCTCGAGCTGGTCCTGCAGCATGATGAACGCCGCGGCCTCGATCGGCACCACGGCGTCCGCGTCCTCGATGAAGTCGCCGAGGTCAGACTCCTCCTCGCCGATCGGCGACTGCAGCGACACCGGCTCCTGGGCGATCCGCTGGATCTCCGCGACCCGCACCGGCTCGACCCCCATCTCGGCGGCGATCTCGTCTACCGTCGCCTCGCGGCCGAGCTCCTGGTGCAGCTGGCGCTGCACCCGGGCCAGCTTGTTGATCGTCTCCACCATGTGCACCGGCACCCGGATGGTCCGCGCCTGGTCGGCGATCGCCCGGGTGATGGCCTGGCGGATCCACCAGGTCGCGTAGGTGGAGAACTTGTACCCGCGGGTGTAGTCGAACTTCTCCACCGCGCGGATCAGGCCCAGGTTGCCCTCCTGGATCAGGTCGAGGAAGACCAGCCCGCGGCCGATGTACCGCTTGGCGATCGACACCACCAGCCGCAGGTTCGCCTCGATCAGCCGCTGCTTGCCGCGCACCCCGTCGGCGGCCAGCCACTCCAGGTCCGCCCGTTCCTCGCCGAGCAGCGGATAGCCGCCGTTCAGCTTCTCCTCGGCGTACAGGCCGGCCTCGATGGCCTTGGCCAGCTCCACCTCGTCCTCCGCGGTGAGCAGCGGCACCCGCCCGATCTCGCGCAGGTAGATGCGTACCAGGTCACTCGTGCCGGCCCGGCGCGCGCTTTCCGTGTCGAAGTCAGGCAGCCTGGTATCGGGCTCCTCTTCGGCCGGCGACTCGGTCACTTCGATGCCCTCGTCCGCGAGCACCCGGACGACCGCGTCCAGCGTGTCCGCGGACAGGTCGGCCCGGTCGATTGCGGAAGTGACGTCCCCCATCGTCACGAAGCCCCGTGAGCGCCCAAGCGCCATGAGGTCGGTCAACTGCTGTGTCAGCGATGCTGCGCTCGTAACTATGGTCAGGCTCACGGCAACAGTCTGCGGCACGGAGCACCGGTTCCGGGGGACCCAATTTTACGGCTTTGACCAGATGTTTAACCTGCTCGCAATCTGCGGTAGAACTCCTAGTTACGTTCTATCAACCACCGGTCGCCCGTCCCAGCAGCCACTTCCGGCGCTGCTCTAGCGCGACCAGGTCGCCGAACATCTTGTTGTACGCCGGCTGGTCGTCCTCCGGATTCGTCCGCTGCAGCTTCGCCTTGATGGCGGCGATCTCCCGGCGGGCCGCCAGTTCCCCGACCGTGGCGAGCACCATGTCGGCATACTTCTCGTCCGGCTCGCCGGCCACCTGAAGCCGCTCGACCGCGAGCTCGGTGACGAACGCGCGGGCCCGGTCGTCCGGCGCCGCCTCGATCAGCGCGGCCACCCAGTCCCTGGCCCGGCCGGCGCTGACC
>NZ_JBARCR010000458.1:0-6100 GCF_049794275.1 Trebonia sp. | reverse complement strand
TGGCTGGCCATGCGGGCGCTGCTGCGCGGCCAGGTCGTCGGCGTCTACGAGGCGGGCGTGGAGACCGACATGCCGACAACCCTGCGCGGCACGTTCCGGCAGCGGCTGAGGTGGGCCAGGTCGTGGTGGTGGATGCTGCCGTTCGCGTTCGCGCGGCTGAGCTTGAAGCAGCTGATGTCGCCGGCGGTCGGGCTGATCGAGCTGGTCATCACACCCATGGTGATGGCCTGGGCCGCGATCTCGTGGGTGCTCGGCTTCCAGCTGCGGCTGTCCCATCCGCAGGCTGCGCTGGCGTTCATCGGCGCCTATGCGGTCGTCAGGCTTGCTCTGTCTGTCTTGTACCTGGTGGGACGCCCGGGGATGCCGGCCCGGCAGAAAGCCCTGTCGCTGTTCATCGGGACCCCGGCTGCGATGCTGCTTAACCTGGTGCTGCTCATGCCGACCCGCTATTACGCCCTAGCCAGGCTGCACGACAACCGCTGGCAGACCAGGCAGGTGAAGGCGAAGGCCAGCACAGCATGAAACGGACGGCGAAGATCGCCATAGCGGCGGGCGTCACACTGATCATCCTGGCCACGGTCGGCCTCCTTGTTCTCGGTTCTCTCGCGCCGAAGCCTGCCAACCCGTCGGCAGGCGGGTTCCTAGGCGTGGCCGAGGTCGGCGAGACCGCCTCGTATCAGCCCGTGGAGGACTTCGCGGCGGCGGTGGGGCGCCAACCTGACATCGTGCTGTACTACAGCGGCTGGAAGGAGGCGTTCCAGCAGCGGTTGGCGGCTGAGGCGTACGCGCATGGAGCCACGCCGTTCGTTCAGATTGATCCGGAGCACACTAGCCTGGCCGTGATAGCCGCTGGGCACGACGACGGGTACCTGATCTCGTATGCCCGTCAGGTGAAGGCCTACGGACACTCCGTGATCATCGGCTTCGCGGCGGAGATGAACGGCTACTGGGATCCCTGGGGCTACGGTCACACGTCGCCAGCGGTCTTCGTGGCCGCGTGGCGGCACCTTGTCACGGTCTTCCGGCGTCAGGGCGCGAACAACGTGATCTGGCTGTGGACCGTCGACATCACCGAGCCCGGCACTGGGCCGGTACAGGACTGGTGGCCGGGCAACTCCTACGTGACCTGGGTCGGGATCGACGGATATTACTATCGGCGCGACTACACCTTCGGCGATGCGTTCCTGCCGACGATCGCAGAGGTGCGGATCTTCACCCAGCGCCCGATACTGCTGTCGGAAACCGCGATCGGCCAAGTCGCCGGACAAGCGGCAAAGATCCCCGACCTTTTCGATGGCGTCCGGGCCAACCACTTGCTCGGCTTGGTGTGGTTCGACCAGACGCAGTCCGGCGGCATCTACCACCAGGACTGGCGGCTCGAGGACAACCCGGCTGGCCTGGCCGCTTTCCGCCAGGAGCTGAAGACGTACCGCCAACCCGGAAAGAGCCTGAGTCCCCGCGCCGGCTCATAATCGGCTAGCGCCCGCGGCGGTATGTCCGGGCGCCTTCGCGGAAGGTTAGCAGGGCCGCTGGGCTGCTGAGCTGCCAGTTCTCGGGATGAGCGACGTCGAACCAGACGAAGCCGAGCAGCCCGTAGGATCGGACACCGGCGAATAGGTCGTCTATCTTCGCGGACTGGCCCGCGCTCGGCAACGCGGCGGTCTCCGAGATGAGGATCGGATCGCGGGTTATCTCGCGGACGGCCACGATCGTCGGGCCGAATAGCGAGCTGAACGCCGCGGACGGGTGATAGTAGTAGCCGTCTATCCCCACCCAGGTCACGTACGCGCTGCCGGGCCACCACCGGGCGGGACTGGGGACCTTGCCGTAATGCGGGTCGTCAATGACGTTGACTGTCCACAGCCAGGTGACGTTCTCCGCGCCCTCGCGCCGGAAGATCGTGACGAGGTGCCGCCAGGCGGCCACAAAGGCCCGGGGGGACGTCCCCCTGCTGCCCCAGGAGTACCAGTCGCCGTTCATCTCGTGGCCGAAGCTCACGATGAGCGGGCGGCGGTAAGCGCGAACGGCCTGGGCGTACGTCCGCAGATAGGTGTCGTACCGCCCCGCCGCGATGGAGGCGACGCTGACCCCGTCCGGATCGATCTGCACGAGCGGCACCGCGCCGTCATCGGCCACCGTCGTGGCGAAGCGCGCCTGGAAGGGCTCGAACCATCCGCTGTAGTACGGAACGAGGCGTGGCTTGACTCCCGTAGCCGCGGTGAATGCCGTCACTCCCGCGTACGATCCAGGCACCCCTGCGGCATACAGGCCCAGGTACGACGCGGGCGCCGTGGGCAGGACGGAGTGGCGCTGACCCTGGCCGACGGGCGCGGTCGTGCTCGGCTGCCGGGCCGCTGGCCCCACGACCGCCAGGACGACGGCCAGGATGCCGGCCACTCCGGCGGCGCCGATCGCGGCCGCGAGCCAGGCCCGGCCGGTCACCCTGGCTTTCCGAAGGCAGTAGCCCCCTTGCGGAAGGCGGCGATAGCGGCGGGGCTGCTGATGCCGAATGACTGGCCGATGCTGTTCGTGGAATTAAACCAGACGAACCCGAGCAGGCCGTACGACCTGACGCCGGCGAACAGGTCGTTTATCTTCGCTGGCTGCCCAGAGGTCGGCACCGCACCGGTCTCGGAGATAAGGATGGGATCAGTGGTGAGCGCGCGCACGGCACCGATGGTCGGACCGAACAACGGAGCGAACTGCCAGGACGGCTTGAGATAGTAGCCGTCGATTCCCACCCAGGTCACGTACGAGCTGCCGGGCCACCACTTGGCCGGATTGACGATACTGCCGCCCCGGGTGTCGTCGATGACGTTGACCGTCCACAGCCAGGTCACGTTCTGCGCGCCCAGGGCACGGAACAGCCCGACGATGTGCCGCCAGGCGGCCACGAATACCGCGGGCGACGTCTTCTTGTAACCCCACGGGTACCAGTCGCCGTTCATCTCGTGCCCGAAGCTCACGATGACCGGGTAGTGATAGGCACGAACTGCTTCGGCGTAGGCGCTCAGGTAACCGTCGTACCGGCCAGAAGCGATGTCGGCGACGCTGACACGCTCCGGGTCCATCTGCACCAGTGGGACCGCGCCATCACTGGCCACCGTCTTCGCGAATCCGGCAGGGAAGGGCTCGAACCATCCGCTGTAGTACATGACCACATCCGGCTTTGCCCCGGTGAGGCTCGCGAATTGTCTTACCCCGGTGTAAGTGCCTGGGGCACTGGGCGTGTACACGCCGAGGTAGGAATCGGCCGACGTGGGCAGGTGGTCAGGCAGCGGCCCTGTGCTGTCGGAGGACCGGTTGTAGAGGATGATGCCGACTGCGACGGCGGCCGCCGTCACCACGGCCACGCCGGCCTTGACCCACGACCTCTGCGGCCTGCCTTGCTTTGTACCTCGATGCTTCATCGGGCGGCTCCGTGCCTCATGATGTTTCCCCCTCCTGCTGAGATCGTCTCCAGATGCCTTTGCTGGGAGTTACCAGCGGCGCCACCATGTACAGCTGCACGCCGGCCAGGATCCCGGTCGCCCAGTACGGACGCCAGCCGTACTGGTGCACCCGCAGGGCCAGGCCGGACCACAGCAGCACCTGGACGACCGCGATCCAGCTGCACAGGATGCGGTTGACGGCTACGGGAACCCGGCCCCGGTCCGGCGAGGCGCCGGTCGGGACCCACTCGGCGACACGCCCGCGGATCGCGTACCAAACCGAATACAAGTGGCAGCACGAGTTGATGACACAAACCCGGTAGATCGTGGGCCGCCAGCCGCGGCTCAGCACGGGGAACACGAAGATGGACGCCGCGAGCGCGGGCAGGATCGGCAGGTAGTTGTGCGGATAGACGTAACCCGGATAAAGCCAGATCATCGTCAGCGTCGGGAACGGCCCGGTAAGCAGCAGCGCGGCCGACGACATGTAATAAAGGAACGCTGCCCAGAAGGCTGCCCGCTGCTGCCAGGTGTATGAGGCTTCCACGAAGTGCTTGTCAACCATCAGCAGCATCGAGGACCGGCACCAGCGCGCCTGCTGGTTGGCCAGCGACGGGAAGTCCGTTGGCGCCACGCCCATGGCAAGGCAGAGCGGTAGGTAGCGGGTCTCATAGCCGGCCCACGCCAGCTTCACCCCGGAATGGACGTCCTCGCCGATCGGCACCTGCGCGAAGCCGCCCGCCGCGGTCACGGCTGAGCGGCGGTACACAAGGTTCGTGCCCGCGCAGATGGCAGCGCGGTAGCGGTCCCTGGCCGGCTGGATAAACCGGAAGAACATCTCCTGGAGGGTGCCCGCGTACCGCTGGATGTAGCCGAACGAGCGGTTGCTGACGTCGTAGTACTGCGCTGTCTGCACGATGCCGACCCGGGCATCGGCAAAGTAGGGCATGGTCTCGTAGAGGAATTCCGGGCGCACCGCGAAATCGGCATCGATGACGACGATGAACTCTGCGGTGCTGACGGTGAGGGCATGGGTGAGGTTGCCAGCCTTCTTCATCTCACCGGGGTTCGGTCGCACGATGTAGGTGAAGTCGTACCGGCCTGCGAGGGCTCGCACTTGATCCCGGGCGGAATCGTCGAGCACGTAGACGGTCTTGGGGCCGCTCCAGGCCATCCTGCTCACGTACTGGAAGGTGTTGTCGAGCACGGCCAGCGGCTCGCCGCAGCTGGGCAGGAACACGTCCACGGTCTCGCCCTGCGACTCGTCGCCCGCCACGGTGGCCTGATGCTCGGCCAGGGTCAGCCTCGGCCGCCCGATTCGCAGCCAGAAGTTGACCACGACGGGCGGCACCATGACCATGAGCAGCAGCCACATGACCGGCTCGACAAGCCAGGCGTGCTCGGCCACGTGGACATAGCCGTAGAGAACCCCGGCGGAGGCGACGACCAGCCACGCGAACGCCCAGCGGCGTGGTTTGCCGAAGTACTTGTACTTTTCCCGGTCGTCAGGGGGCCGCGGCAGGTAGATTCCCAGTTGCTGCTGCGCGGCCACGGACTCAGCGACGGTCATGGTCACCCCTGGATCACCGCCCGGGCGCCGCAGCGCGCGACGCCCAGATGGTGAAACGGCCTGTGCGGCCAAGCACGTAGTAGCCGCCGGCCCGGCGCATGTCCGCGACGATCCCGGTGTCGGTAGCCGCGGTATCTCCGAAGTCGAGGATCACCAGCGAGAAGTAATGGCTGTCGATCGCCGCCCGGTAAGAAGGCGTCCCTGTCGGTCCGCCCTGGTAGCTGAAGTAATACGTGCTGGACCACCGCTGCCAGGAGACCTCGGCCTGTAGGTAGTAGGCCTCCACGTCGTAGTCTTCCGCCAGGTAGTGACCCGGATGGGAGCGGATCGCCGAGCGGAGCGCTCCGACGGCGGCTCCGGCATCCGGCCAGACCTTGAACAAACCAGTGGCCTGTCCCATCGAGCCGAACAGTGTCGAGGCGGCTATGGGCAGCGCCATAACCGCAGCCCACCCAGTGCCGGGATCGACTCGGCTCAGCCGGGCCATCGCATAGCCTGCCGCGATCGCCGCGAACCAGGCGCCGAACACGACATGCTTCTGCAAGCTGACCGTTGTATGCAGCCTGGCTTGCTCGGCCGGGGCCAGCAGGGCGGCGGCGGCCAGCACGGCAGGCAGCACCACGCCGCGAGTGGTCTCGCGGGTGGCCAGCACGGCGCCGAGCACCGCGAGGACCAGGATCAGGCTCATCCACACGTACGCGCTGTGCAGCACGGTAGCCACCGGGACGTCCGAGTGCGGCCGGGACAGTGTGCTGCTCGTGATGCCCAGCCAGTACTGCTGGCCGCCTGCCGTGACCGCCGCGATGACTGCGGCGCACCAGGAGCCGAGCACGGGCGGCAGCGCCGTCAGCCCGGCAAACCCTCCGCGCTTCCGCCACGCCGCCAGCGTCACGGTGACGAGCACCACCGGGGTAAACAGGGCAGTCGCGTACGTCACGGCGTTGGCTGCGGCCAGGGTCAAGCCGCTGGTGATGAGCAGAGCGGCCCGCGGCCAGGGCTGACAGTCCGCGGACCGGACGCCGAGCCACGCGGCCAGGGCGAGCAGGAACAATGCCAGCGCATCAAAGGTCGCGAAGGCGCCAAGGAACTGCGTTCCGGC
>NZ_JBARCR010000457.1:0-10219 GCF_049794275.1 Trebonia sp. | reverse complement strand
CACGGGACCGGGAGTTCGCCGCCGTCGCGGGGGTGGCGGCTAGCGCGGAAGCGGCGGCCAACGGCGCGTTGCCTTCGGCGGGATCACCAGTAACCGTGGCGGCGACAACGCGGCGGGCCAGCGCGTTCCGTCCGCGCAGCGCCACGGTGCCCGCGGCTGCCCTGGCCGTGGCCGCCTTGCGCCGCTGCGGCGCCTGGCGGGCATGCCACACGCGGGCGGTGACCACCATCTGGTCTTTTTCGTTGAGCGGCGTGAGCCGGGTCCAGACGCGCGGCTCAGTCAGGTAGCGGACCTGGGATTCCACGAGTTCGGGCAGCCGCTTATTCTCGATGACCGGCCGGGTGGTGAGCCACGTAAGCAGGCCAGGCGGCAGCACATACAGCCATACCAGGGTGTGATTGAATGGCAGCCCTATCGCGATCAGGAAAACGATATAGGGCACCGTAATCCCGACGAATACGGCGATCCAGTTGATTGGCAGCGGCATAGGCAGCCGGAAGTCGTACAGCTTGTACAGCCGCTTTTCTATTCGCCATATATTCGTATAAGTAGGCAGGTCCACTAATCAGCGCTCCGCTTCGAGAAATCGTCAGTGGACCCCAAGCGCATTTGCTATTCCCGTAGCCAGTGTCTGGACTATGCTGGGGGTGTAGAAGATCACGGCGATCGCGACGGCGAGGACGATGAATTGCACGAACCGGGTGATCTCGCGAGTGAACAGGAAGAAGAGCGCGACGATGCCGACTATCCCCAGGAACAGCGGCCCGAAAAGGCTCTGTAGATACGTGACTAGGCCTTGGGTACTGATCGCCGCTTGCGGGGCCGCCGCGGCGAGGATCTGAACTGACATCAACCTTCCCTTCCGTGGACATCAGTGAGCTGTCCGGGATGCCTTAGGCCCGGGGCAGGCCTCCTGGCACCCTCGGTCGTACATATGCCGCTGCACGGCACGACCAAGGGTGACGTGAACCAGGTCATTGGGTCCCCATCGGCTGCGTAGATGCACGGATCTCCCTTACATACCATCTCCCGCCTGGCTGGTCGATTACCGAGACATCGTAAGTTGCCGCGAGTTGCGGTGCAGCCTGGCTGACCTGGCCATACAGCACCCAGTTGACCGTCACCGTGATGTCGCGTGTCGCGCCTCCCCGCGGGACGGTGATGCTGGCGATCGACCCGAAGCTCACCGCGCCGCCGAGCCCGCCGACCGAGGCCCCCGGCGCGAGGAAGCGGTTCAGCGTGGCCTGGTCGCCGCTTGCGTACGCCTGGAAGAAGGCCGGCAGCTGGCTCGCCAGCGCGCTCTGCGCGGCTGGATCGGAAGCGGCCGCCGGCGAGTTCGGCGGGGACACGACCGACGGCGTGGGAAGCCAGGCCGGTTCGCCAGACACTACTATTCCGCGGCCGGACGCATAAAGCGGCACGCCGATCTCGATCAAACTGCCGTTGACCGTAGCGAGAATCGTTACCACCGCCGTATGGGCGCTGCGCGCGTCCACACCTGCTACCTGCTCTGACTCGAGCTGCATTGTCCCGGCGCCGTTCCAGCCGAATTGGGGCTGCAGCGCGCGTACATTGGCCGGGATAAATGCGGCGAGCTCGCGTGCTCGCGCGGTCGCATTATTGGGACTGAAGTTCAGGTAGACCTGACCGAACTGAAGAGCATAAGCGGAACCGAGCGGCACAGGAAAGGACGGCCCGGAAGGCACCGGGGTAGCAGCCGCGCCATTCCCGGAGGAAGTGGAGGAAGGCGTCTCATTCAGCACGATCGCCGAGATGCCGCGATAGCCGATTATGAGAATCGCCGCCCAGAGCACGATCCGCATGGGCCACAGCAGCCAGCGTCCGCCGCTGCCGCTCCACAACGGCTTCGCAGCCAGCGCGCCTCGTCCAGCCGTCGGCGATCCGCCACCGTACTCGGGTGACTCCGTACCGCTGTCGAGGCTAGCGACGCTAGGCCTGGGTGACATACACTCCTCCGCCCGCGCCCGTGCCTGGACGGCCAGGTACGGGCGCGCTCCCACCTGCCGGTCTCGTGCTCCAGTCTGCGGCAAAAATTCGCCCGATGTGGGGCATTTGGCCCAAACAAAACGCACGTTTCCATCCTGGAGCTACCTCCAGTCACAGCTGACATTTGGAGTTACCTCCAGTCACAGATGACTCTGGTAAGGCCCGCAAGGCCGCGAACCCGTTTGCTGAAAGTAACCCTTCACTCACAGAAACGCAACAGCGGGACCGGCGGTTCATGTCATCGGGCCCCCAATCACCCTCGCGCGCCGGAAGGCACGGCTGGACGTGCTCGCGGACAGCAGGGCGGGGGTTAGTCGCTGGCGGCCGGCTGGCTCGGCGCCGGGGTAGACGTCTGAGCCAGCGCCGTCTGCATGGCGGTCATCGCGGCGTCGATAGCGATCCTGGCGGTCACCGCGCTGGTGTGCGCACGATCGATCTCGCCAAGACCGATGCAGTCGAACGCCACCCGTGCGTCGTGGATGGCCGCCTCGAGCTCACGCATGGCTTCCTCGAGCATCGCGCCGCGGCCAGCACCGTCTGGCATCATTATCGGGCTCCTTCCGTGGCTACCAGGTCAACGGACGGAGACACTACCCACAGCGGGGCGGCCAATCCGGATGCCTGCATTACAGCTTCCCGGCGGCGAGAGACAGGAACAGCCGGGAGGTAGCGGCGACTCGGCTGAGGCTCCTGGTGCCGACGCTGGCGTAGCAGAACTCATTAGCACAGACACGCATCTGGGCCGCTCCTTCCGGCCCTAATGGGTAAGAAGCTTCAGCCTCCGGTGTTGCATGAACCGCCTGTGCCCGCCGTGCAGGTCAGGTTGTCGATGGCCAGGGTGTTACCACCTTGCGTGAGACCGTACTTCCCGTCGGCGTAGTCGATGTTGAGCCACATCGGTCCCTGATCGAGGGGGTCGCCGCCAGTTTGTGCGGTCGTGACGTCAGCGACTTGCGTGCTGTCCCAGGTGATCGTGACGGCTGAGCTGCTCCAGTTGATTGAGTAGGTGTGCATCCCACACCAATTTCCAGAGGGTTGTCCGTATACCTTCTCCATTCCTTTGGTCGGGTCGGTCCACCAGTAGGTCCAGGTCAGACCAGCGCCGCCGCTTACGTCGCCTTCGGCGATGTCGATCTCTTGCGCGTCACCAGCACTCTCCAGCCAGACCGCCGGCCAGTTGTAGATGTCCTCTGATGCATTACAGGGCAGGTTGACCTGTGCGCTGAGGGTTAGCGGAGGAGTCAAGTGATATTCGGTACTGACCGCTCCGGAAACGGTTGCCGCAGAGTTCATCGCGAGATTGACGACCGTTGGACTGCCGCTCTCGCTGACCTGCGACGGGTTAAACGTTGAGGTGAACTGGGCCGCGGATTGCGTCGCGTTGCAGTCCGCGCCGGCCGGATTGCCCTCGAAGCCATGATAGGCGGCACAAACGTCGGTGAAACTGCCGAACGTGAATGGTCCGGTAACTGACGCCTGCGCCACTGCGGGCAACGCAAATACCACTGCGAATGCGGTCGGCAGCACGGTGATCCATACTTTGCGGATTTTTCCGCCGTTGCTCTTGAATAGCCCGAATAGGGCCTTCTCAAACATTGCTAGCATGTGCCGCCTCCTCAATTGACCTTCCAGGGGAAGGCTCCTCAACCAGGCCAGTACATTTAAGCATACTGGGCAGTGAATAATCCATACCACGTGACGACCATGTACTCAGCGAAAAGGTGCGATTTCAAAATTCCCTCCATCCATCACTAGCACACTGATTATCACGAACTTCAAAAAGATAGTAAACTTAATTCACCAGACCTTCCCATCTGGTAACCCAGCAGTACACGGAGGTAGTGGGCAAAGTAGCCCTCCACGCTTCTTGGGAAAAGGCTCACCAAGTGAACCATTTTCATCTTGGCCGTGGCGGAAGCTGGACCCGGCGCGGCAGACGCTGCTCGTCCTGCCCTACCTGCGCAAAGGCGAGAGGTTCGCCGATCTGGCCGCTGGGTTCGGGGTTGAGGTGGCGACGGCTTGGCGGTACGTGAATGAGACGGTGGAGCTGCTGGCGGCCAGCGTTAACGACCGATAGACCTTCGGGCCACTGGATGGTAAGGAGACGGTCCGCAATCTCCGCGCCGGAGTCAGCTCAGGTGGGCGGCGGCCCAGCAGGCGGCGGCGGTATGGCAGTTCTCCATGGCGTTGAGCGCCTTAGGCAGGTCCGGCGGGATGCCCTTGCTGGCGACGTTGTTCAGCTCGTACGGGTCGGTGGCGGTGTCGTAGTACTCCTGCTGGCCATTGTCGTACCGCACATACAGCGCGTTCGCGGTGCGGACCGCCTCGTAGCTGGGCGGATCACCCTCTTGATTGTTCTGCCGGTCCGGGTCCGCCGGGCTGTTGTCCGGGCCGTGATGCTCGATCAGAATGGCCTGCCGCCAACCGGGCGGGTCCTGCCCGTGCCATAGGACGGCCAGACTGTGCCCGTCGACTGTGGCCGGGACGGGCAGGCCGGCCAGCGTCTCGAACGTGGGGCACAGGTCGATATTCGAGACGAGCTGGCCGTCGACCCGCCCGGCTGGGACGCCGGGACCAGTGACGATCAGCGGCACGTGGATGTCGGTATCGAACGCGGTCTGCTTGCCGGGATCGAGCCGGTACTCGCCCATGTGGTAGCCATTGTCGGAGCTGAAGATGAAGTAAGTGTTGTTGGCCACGCCCCTGGCCTGGAGCTCGGCTTCCAGGTGCCCGATCATGTCGTCGACGGCCAGGTCGGCCTCGACCCGCTTGCGGTAGTCCGTCGTGATCGTGGCCTGCTCCTGGACGGAAAGCGGCGGGTGGTCCTGCAGCCACGACGAGGCGTTAGACGGCAGCCGGTCGTAGGCCGGGGACTTGGGGTAAGGCACCTGCGCGGCGGCGTTCGCGTAGCGGGGCGCCGGAGTGTACGGCGCGTGCGGCGCGAACGTGGCCACCTCGAGCATGAACGGCTGGCCCGAGCCGGCGGCGGAGTCGATAAATGCGCCCGCCTTGGCGGACAGCACGTCGACCATGTAGTCCTGCGGCTGGGCACCGTAATGCTGCACCTTGCCGTTCTCGTTGAGGTTGTAGTTGAACTCGGGGTAGCCGTTCCCGGCCACGTCCCACTCGTCCCAGCCGGGCGGGATCGGGTCGCGCGGCTGGTAGCCGTTCAGGTACTTGCCCATCATCGCGGTGCGGTAGCCGGCCGCGTGCAGCGCCACCGCCCAGGTTTTCTGCTGGTCGCCGTGGGCGTTGAAGGTGGCGTACCCGCCGTCCGAGCCGGAGTTGGTGAAGACCCCGTCGTCGTGCGGATACTCGCCGGTGAAGATGGCCGAACGCGACGGGCAGCACAGCGAGTCAACCACGTAGTACTTCGACATCGTGGTGCCGGCCTTCTCCAGGCCCAGCACGTGTGGCATGTGACTGACCAGGTTCCAGGCCAGGTCGTCGGTGAGGACGAAGACGAAGTTCGGCCGCGACCCGGAGGAGGTTGAACCCGGCGGCGAGGCCGGGGAACTTGACGAGGCGCTGGCCGAGGACGATGACGAGGATGATGAGGTACAGCCGACAGCGGCAAGCAGGGCGCCAGCCAGCAGGACCACGGACAATCGGCGGACTCGTATTCTGCGCACGGACATGAACCGTATGAGCCTCGGTTGTCGTGAGCCGGTACATTCCTGAAGAGTTCGCTGGTGCTCCCGTGAGAGAACAGCCTGACTTCCTGGTTTTCCGCTGTGACGGGGCGCAACCCGGCGGGGCCGACTTCAACACGCACAGGCGGATGCTCAGACGTTGAAGCGGAACTCCACCTGTAGACGCTTAAACGTCAAGCGGACCTCCTGGCCGTCTTTGACCTGCTGACTAGGAACTACCTAGACGACGGCGGGCGTAGGCGATGTTGACGACCGCGATGACGACCCAGATCAGCACAACAAGGACTACCTGGGCGGTGCTGATCGAGGTGGTGCTTGACATCACGGATGCATGGAATGGGCCCAGGACGACTGTTGCCTTGGGTACGGTGCCGGTGCTGGACAGGGAATGCAGCGTCACTGCCGTGGCGCCGATACCGAGCCCCACCGAGCCCAGGCCCATGGCGACGTTTGCCCACGCGCTGCCGGAGGGCTGGATGCCACGCTGCGCCAGTCGGGTGTCTACCTGCTTGTCGATCTCCGAGCTGATCCTTTCGATCAGCCCCTCGGCCAGGGCACCTTCGTACTCATGACCCAGTTCGCTATGCGCGGCCGCCGCCGCAGCGACGTCCTCATGTGCCTGCACGTCCATACCCTAAGGTAGTCGCGACCGGTGGTCGAAGTAAGTGGTGCACGAGCAAAATTCTGCCTCACAGCCGACCCGGCAACTCTTATTACAGACGCTGAAAGGCCTGGGTCTACGGCGGCCGGGGCCGGCGAGGATCTCAGTCGCGGCGCTCAGCATGATCTAATAAGTCAGTAGGTTCCTGGACTCTTGCTCGCGTCTGCGATAGTATCCTATTCGTGGCGATTAAGGGCCGGAGGGCAACATACGAAGAGCGCTTGTCCGCATGCCAGGCGCTTGAGAATGGCGTTTCCGCGGACGATATCGTGAAAGTCCTGAAGGTTTCGAGAGCGTCGGTGTTTGAATGGCAGAAGACGTACCGTGCACACGGGGCGGAGGCGCTCAGGACCAAGAAAACGCGCGGCCCTAAGTCAAGGCTTGACGACGGGCAGATGTCGCAACTGCTCCGGCTCATAGTCGGCAATGACCCGCGGCAGCTTTCTTTCGGGCTGGCGCTGTGGACCCGCGGGATGATACAGGAGCTGATCTTCCGCCAGTTCGGCGTGCGCCTTTCGGTTGTCAGCGTCGGGAACGTTCTTGCGAAGCTTGGCTTGTCTCCCCAGCGGCCACTGTACCGGGCATACGAGCAGGACCCGGAAAAGGTCGCAGAATGGAAAGAGCAGACCTTCCCGCAGATCCAGGCCAGGGCCAAGAAGGAGGGGGCGGCGATTTTCTTCGCAGATGAGGCCAGCGTCCGGACCAACTACCATGCCGGCACCACCTGGGCGCCGATCGGGAAGACCCCGGTGGTAGCCGGCTCTGGAAAGACGCGATCGATTTCCATGATTTCCGCTATCAGCGCTCGCGGTGAACTCCACTTCCAGGTCCATGAAGAGGGAATCAAGCAGGAAGAGTTCCTTGTATTCTGCAAGGCCCTCATCGCGGACGCCAGCCGGCCGGTGTTCCTGATTATGGACAATAGCCAGGTGCACCGCGCGAAGATCCTCAAGGCATACGCCACAGAAAGCAATGGGATGCTCACGCTCTTCTTCCTGCCTCCATATTCACCCGAACTCAATCCCGACGAGTGGGTCTGGAAGAACGTGAAGCACGACAACCTCGGACGCGCATCCGTGAGGAGCGAGGATGAACTCGCCCAGTTCGCCCAAGCCGCCCTTGCGAAGCTGAAGGCATTGCCGGAGAAGATCAGGTCATTCTTCGGCGACGCAGCGCTGAGGTACATCCGCGACTCGTTGGCCTGAGTCCAGAAACACACTTTCCCCTTAGATCACGAAAGAAAAATCTCCTATGCGCGTACTTTTCTTTCGTGATCATGAAATCAGCGGGCTCGGGCCGGCCGGCGCGGACCCGCTGACGGTGGGCGTGCGAGCTGCGGGGCGAGCGGGGCCGGGGAGGACTGCGCGGTCGGGCAGCTGGTGCCGCGCTGGGGACGGGGAGCGTGTCCAGGTCCGGAGCCAGCACTAGCTGGCCGCCGGACACCGCCGCGGCCTTGTCGGTGAGCCGTCCTGCAGGGGCGGCCAGAGACCTCAGCGCTGCAAACCCTGTAGTGCAGCAACCGTATTGCCCTCCGCCGCCCTCAGCAGCCCCTCATAGGCCCGTGACCTGCTCCAACGATCGAGGTCAGCGGCAGCCATCAGATCCTTTCCCCGGCGTAGTAGACCGTGCCTTCCCAGTCGGGTGCCGGGTCGAGTGGCTGGAAGCCGTTCTTGAGCAGGCAGGAGATCGATCCCGTGTTGGCAGGCTCCACGCCTGCCACAAACAGTGAGACGTGCGTTATCTGGGAGGATGCCATCAGCGCGGCGATGATTGACGTGCCGTAGCCCTGACGTCGCAGGGCCGGATCTACCACGTAGCTGAGGTTGGCGGTCGGCACGGGAAGAGTTTTAACCACACCGCGCCCGTCCGGGCTGCCGTCCCATGTGGTGCAGCGGTCGTAGGTGTCACAGCCGACATAACCCACGGCCGTATCGCCGTCCCAGGCCAGCCAACTGTAACGGCCGGTCTCGACAGCACCCCGGTACTCCCCCAATGGACGCTTGTGCAGATCGAGGATGAGACCCGGCCAGCCCGGGCCACCCAACCATCGCTGAGTGTCGGCGTCGGCGAACCAGCGGTCAGTCAGCGGGAGTTGGCGCTGCCGGAACGGCCGCAGACGGAGCATGTCTCGATCGTAACCGCGCCGGTTTATATCAGTTCAACGGCGATGTGATGCTCAGACATTGAACCTGAACTCCACTACGTCGCCGTCTTGCATGACGTAATCCTTGCCCTCGACGCGGACCTTGCCGACGGCGCGGGCCGCCGCCAGCGAACCCGCCGCCATCAGGTCGCCGAACGACACGATCTCCGCCTTGATGAAGCCGCGCTGGAAGTCGGTGTGGATCACGCCTGCCGCCTCAGGGGCGGTCGCGCCGATCGGGATCTCCCAGGCCCGCGTCTCCTTCGGGCCCGCGGTCAGGAACGTCTGCAGCCCGAGCGCACGGAACCCGGCCGACGCCAGCTGCGACAGCCCCGGTTCGCCCATCCCGGCCTCGGCGAGCAGCTCGGCCGCCTCCTCTTCCGGCAGCTCGGTCAGGTCCGCCTCGGTCTTCGCGTCGAGGAAGATCGCCTCGGCGGGCGCCACCAGGGACGTGAGCTGCTTCCGCAGCCCCTCGTCGGAAAGCTCCCCCACGTCCATGTTGAAGACGTAGAGGAACGGCTTCGCGGTGAGCAGGTGCAGCTCCCGCAGCGCCGGCAGCGAGATGCCCGCCGCGGCCGCGCCCGCGTACAGCGTCGTCCCGCTGTCCAGCACCCCCACGGCCGCCTCCGCCGCCGCGGCCACCTCGAGCCGCTCGGGGTCCTTGGAGAACTTCGTCTCCTTCACCAGCCGGGGCAGCGCCTTCTCGAGGGTCTGCAGGTCGGCGAGGATCAGCTCGGTCACGACCGTCGCGATGTCGCCTTCCGGGTCCGCGGACCCCTCCACCCGCGTCACATCCGGGTCGGCGAAGACCCGGACCACCTGGCAGATCGCGTCCGTCTCCCGGATGTGGCCAAGGAACTGGTTGCCCAGGCCCTGGCCCTGCGAGGCGCCCTGCACGAGGCCGGCGATGTCGGTGAACCGCACCGAGGCGGGCACTATTCGCGCGGAGTTGTAGAGCCCGGCAAGCGCGCCCAGCCGCGGGTCAGGAACGCCGACCACGCCCACGTTCGGCTCGATCGTGGCGAACGGGTAATTCGCCGCGAGCGCACCCGCCCGGGTCAGCGCGTTGAACAAGGTGGACTTGCCCACGTTGGGCAGCCCGACGATTCCGATAGACAGGCTCACGTACCGCGAGTTTAGTGCCGCTAGTACTGCGCGGCGTACTGCGACGTGTCGATGCGCGCCTCGATGACCAGCGGCCGGACCCGGCCGGAAAACGCCGTAGACAGCGCCTTCTCCAGCCCGGACACGTTCTCCACCCGCACGCCGTCGCAGCCGAGCGACTCCGCCAGCACGGGGATATCCACCCGGTCCACGGCGGTCGCGGTCAGCGGGTAGCCCATCGCGGCCTGGTGCAGCTCGATCCTGTTCAGGCTGCCGTCGGAGAAGACGACCACCACGAGCCCCAGGCCGAGCCGCGCGGCGACCGCCAGCTCTGTCGCGGTCATCCCGAACCCGCCGTCCCCGGCCAGGCACACGACCGGGCCTGGACCTGACACCCCGGCGCCGATCGCCGCGGGCAGCCCGAACCCCATCGCCGACAGCCCGTTCGTGATCAGTGTCTCCCGTGGCGCGAACGCGGTCCACGCCTGGCCGGCCATGATCTTGTGCGACCCCACGTCAGTCGTCATCACCGTCCCGGCAGGCGAGGCCGAGCGCACGGTAGTGACGACCTCCGACGGGTTCAGCCGGCCCGGAGCGTACCCCGCCTGCCACCCCGCGCGCAGCGCGGCGCGGTGCGCCGCCACCTCCCCC
>NZ_JBARCR010000456.1:0-6971 GCF_049794275.1 Trebonia sp. | reverse complement strand
GCGGTCGCCACCACCGCGTCGACCGCCTCCGGAGGGTCGGGTGCCGGGGCGGGAACCACGAGGCCGTTCCGTGGATTGAAGGAAGTCTGTACCGTCATGGCCGCGATCGTAAGCAGATGCGACGGCTTTTTGCACTGGACAGAGTCAGGTCTCCGGGAAGGCGATGCTTCCTGTCCGGTAGGTCGGTGTCCCGTCGACGACCGTTGCCAGCACCTGGATGCCGGTGATCTGCTCCGGGCCGACGCTAAGCGGGTTGCGGTCCAGGACGGTGAAGTCGGCGAGCTTGCCCGGCTCCAGCGAGCCGATCTCAGTCTCGCGGTGCATGACGTACGAGCCGCCGGCGGTATACAGGGCGAGGGCGTCGCGGGCAGCCAGCCGCTCATCAGGGCCGATGACCTGGCCCGCCGCGGTGCGGCGCAGGATGGCGTCGCGGATCCCGGTGAGCGGGTCCGGCGTGATGACCGGGGCGTCGGAGGATCCGGCGACCGTGATCCCGGCCCGCTGCCAGGACCGGAACGCGTACAGCTGGTCGGCCTGATCACCGAACGCCTCGGCGAACCCGTCGCCCAGGCCAGACAGGAACCCCGGCTGGCTGACCACCGGGATCCGCAGCCGCGCCGCCCGCGCGGCCAGCGCGGGGTACATGGCGCCGCCGTGCTCGATGCGGTGCCGGCGCGGGTTTGCCGGCGCCTGAGCAAGCGTCTGCGCGTAGGCGTCCAGCACGATCTCGATCGCCCGGTCACCTTGCGCGTGAATGCACACCTGCAAGCCGCGGGCCGCGAAGTCGCGCACCATGGCGGTGAGCTCAGCCGGAGTGAAGTACAAGATCCCCGAGCCGAACGGCGGCACCGGGTAGGTCCCGTGGATGGCCGCGGTGCGGCTGCTCATGCCGCCGTCGGCCCAGATCTTCACGGCCTGCGCCGCCAGCCGCCCGGACCGGCGGCCTTGCAGCCCTGACCTGATCAGCTCGTCCACCTCATCGTGCACGGTCAGCCCGTAAATGCGCTGGGCGAGGACACCAGCGTCATCGGCCTCGGCGTAGGCCGCCAGCGTCTGGCAGCGCATGTCCGCGTCGCAGGCCGCGGTGATGCCCAGCGCCGCCAGCCGCTGCCCGGCGCGCCGTACGACCCGGCCCCGCGCGGCCGCGTCCATGTCCGCCAGGTCGTGCCGGAGCCGGTCGGCGAACACCCGGAACATCGGCCCTTCGAACAGCACGCCGGTGAGCCTGCCCTGGCCGTCCCGGCCGAGAACGCCATCGGGCGGGTCCGGCTGGCCGTCGGCGAATCCTGCCTCGCGCAGCGCGGCGGAGTTGAGCACGCACGCGTGCAGCGACGTGTGGTAGACCACTGCCGGGCGGTCCGGCACGGCCTCGTCCAGATCCGCGCGGGTCGGATGCCTGTGCTCGGCGAGCTTGTACTCCACATACCCGCTGCCCGTCACCCATGACCTCGCCGGCGTCCGGTCCGCGGCCTCGCGCAGCCGCGTCTGGACCGCCGCGATGTCCGGTGCCGCCGGCTGGCTGCAGTCGGCGCCCGCAGCCAGGTAACCGATGTTCAGCACATGACAGTGCGCGTCGATCAGGCCGGGTATCACCGTGGCACCGTCCAGCCGCACCACCGCGGCACCAGGTTCCGCCGCGGCGCGCACGGCGGCAGCCGGGCCGATCGCGGCGATCCGGCCATCGCGCACCAGCATGCTCTCGGCGCGGCCGGCGGGCGCCATCGTAACGAACGTGGCATCCTCGACGATGAACTCCACTGACGTGCCTCCCTGACAGTTACCCGTACCGATATAGGTACAGCCTGATGGCGACGATCGTCTTCGCCTAGATCAACGGCCACCGTGCGGCATGAGCGGACGCGCTGTTACGTCAGCGGGTTACTCTGCGTGGATGGAACCATATCCAGGTGTCTTCGTCTCCGCTTTGTCAGCTGAAACGTGGGAGCCAGATCCCGAGGTCGGCGGCGAAATGCATGTGCTATGTGACGGCGAGGGGATTCAGTCAGGCTTGTCCCGCTTCACCGAGGTCACCGGGCCTGTGCAGTGGACCCTGCCGGGCAGGGAGACGTTCTTGGTCTTGGAAGGCGCGGCCAGAATCGAGATCGACGACGGACAAGTGCTCGAGCTGACGGCGGGCGATATCGCCTCGTTGCCAGCTGGCGCCCGAACGACCTGGTATCTCACGACTCCGTTTAAGGAATTCTGGGTAATAGCCTCAGCGGCATGACAGGACGTTTCGCTACGCCGAAGCTGGCAGCTCGAACGAGAAGCGCAGGCGACTATGTGTTCCTGCACTTGGCCGCGGCTTCTGCGCTCCGATGGCGGACTGGGCAATTCCCATGCCGGAAGACCGGAGCCTTGCGCTTGCGGCCCGATCGGATGGCTGTTGCCGCCGAACGCTCCATGGAATACACGGCGTTGTCGATAGGATGCAAGGCCCGCCTTGCCTTTTTGACTGCTTTAGGCGTCACCGTCCGCTTCACGGCGCGACCTGGGTGCATTGCACGGCGGACAC
Source organism: Trebonia sp. (assembly GCF_049794275.1). Taxonomy (NCBI): domain Bacteria; kingdom Bacillati; phylum Actinomycetota; class Actinomycetes; order Streptosporangiales; family Treboniaceae; genus Trebonia; species Trebonia sp. The sequence goes on along the minus strand of NZ_JBARCR010000456.1, from coordinate 4,456 downwards.
TGCGCGGAACAAGCAACCTGGAGAAGAAACCCACCCGACACCCCAAAGCGATGAAATGGTCGTGCTGAACACTACTCCTGCTGGCATTCCCGCGCCTATCAACACAGCAAGTAAAGCCGACAAGCCCACCCGTCTCCTTAGCTCACGCGGTTAGCAGTGGGCCATACAATTTCGCCAGCGCGGTTCTCCGGGTCGATCAGCCCGGCCCAGCAGGCGCCCGGCGTACCGGCCGGAACCCTGCGGATTCCGCCTGAACAACTCCGCCTCGGCGTCAGCGGCCAGCGCGGCCAGCCGAAGCAGGTCAGCTATTTCGATCCGCTCCAGCGACCGATCCGGATCCGCGGGCATGCAGCCATGCTGTCACGACCGATGCCGATGCACCTGATGCCGCAACGAACGGTATGCGGCAGACGCGGACGTTGCGCGGCTCAGCCGATGCGCTCGGCCAGTGAGACGATGATCCCTTCCGGTCCACGGACGTAGGCCATCCGCCAAGTGCCCTCGTACTCGCCGATGCCACCGACCAGTCCGTAGCCCTCGGTAGCTGCCCAGTCGACAGCCGCCTGCAGGTCGCTGACCTCGAAGGCCACGTTACGCAATCCCAGCTCGTTGGCCATGGCGGCCGGTGAGCCCGGCACGGAATCGGGTCGCACGAAGCTCGAGAGCTCCAGTCGGGTGCCATTGTCGGGCGGCTTCAGCATGACGATCTCGGTGCGGGAGCCGGGAATGCCGCAGACCGTGTCCAAGAACTCACCCTCGACGAACGTCCTGCCCTCGACCTCCAGGCCCAGCGCCACGAAGAAGGCCGTCACGACGTCGAGATCTGCGACCGTAAGGCCAACGTGGTCGAAGCGTCGTACATGTGACATAGGCCCGTCCTCCCGTCGTCGTATCGACCGTGCATCCGCCACGATAGGCGTTCTCAGTACCTCTCGTTGCGGGACCTCCGCAAACGCGGACTACCGGCGGCTGGCTCGTTTGCGTCGGCAGGTGCCCTTCCTCCGATCAGGCAGGTAGCGACGCCGAAGGCGAGGAGGCACAACCCAGCCCCGGCACCAGTGACCGTCGATGGGGCCGTCGCCGATGCCAGCCCAGCTGCCAGCGCCGCCGCAGCCACAGCCGCCAGCAACACCCCCAGCAGCCGCAACGACCGGTTGTCCAGCGTCGAGGCCAGCGGGAAGAAATGCACCCCGACGCCGAAGCAGATCCATACCGCAATCCACCGGTACTGCCCGGTCGCTGCCAGCACGGCTGCACCGGCGCCGAGCAGCCCGAACTCGACGCCGACGATAACGCTGTACCGGCGCCTGACCACTGGGTCCGCCATCACCCGCAACCGCCCGGCCGAGCGCTTGGTCACCACGACCCCTGCCACCGTGAGCAGCGCAGCGAGGCCGGTGCCCAGTGCTAGCGGGGCAGCCAGCCATGACGGGGCGGCCGCCTGACCCCAGCCGAACCATACGAATGCGAAAAAGCCCTCCACAGCCACGGTGACCCCGCGGTCACGCCCGGCCGGGAAGAAGCTCGCCATGGGGTCCACCACGCCATCTTCACACCCATCCCGGCCACCGGCTTGCCTTGGGATACAGGGCAGCGCCCGGGCCGGTCAACATACCGGCCAGAGACTCCGGAAACCCCAGGGCGATTCAGTCAGACACCGCCCTACCGAGGCCGGTCACTCAGAAAAATGAGTCTCCAGAAACGCCAGGACGCTCTGTCCACGGCTAGCGGACGTTAGGCGGGGCCTGAGAAGTCCGCCTTATACGGGACTATCGGGATACGCCCGGCGATCTTCGGGCGTGAGCTCAAACCCGGCCGGGGAAAAGGGTCGTCACCACCGTCTGCTCTCCTGTACCTGCGAACAGCAGTCAATGCCGGATCCATTGTGAGCTGAGCAGGAAGTGGACAAGCCAGCCGCCATGCACTTCTACAGCATGATCGCCCAGACCGAAATAGGAGTCCGTCGCTGAACGCAAATGGCGGCGCAGCGCGGGGTCACGGACAACGCCCAGGAACTCTGCTGGTATCTGGATCCGACGGTCTGAGGTCACGCGACGCGGCATCGAATGGCCTGGCAAGCGAGCTTCCCGCATGCACGGGGGATGTGGTGCGGCGGCCGCATGGTGGTGGACGCGGGACGGCCATGTGGGTCAGGGACGGCGCCGGCGGTGGGAAGGGGCAATGTGATCCAGCCGTTTCGATCAGCCGTTCGCGTTGGTGTGTGCGTACCTTGGCCGCCGATATCCGCGCAATATCCCGCCATATGTAAAAAGCCCGCACGGATCTCGCCAAAGTTGTACATCAGGTGTTAGGTTACGTTCGGTCAGGTTTATGTTCGATCGCGTGAGCGCGGCTGGTAAAGGGAGTGAACATGCCTGGAAGACGAATGCTTGTAGGGATCGCGGGTGCGGCGTCGCTGCTTGCCCTGATGTTGGGGACAGCGCCCGCGGGAACTGCGACGGCCGGGAATGCTGGGGCGACCAGCAGCGGGCCGCGCGATCTTCGGGCATCCCACGCGGAGCCGTTCGAGGTGCCGGGGACCCCGCTCAATGCGACACTTGCGCATGCGGGTGCCCAGGCTCCGACCGACGCGCAGTGCCGGGCAGCTACTGGCTCGCCCTGCTACAGCCCGCAGGAGATCCGCCACGCCTACGGCGTGGACCTGCTCCTGGCCAGGGGGGACGACGGAAAGGGCGAGACGATCGTCATCGTCGACGCGTTCGGCAGCCCCACGATTGCCTCTGACCTGGCGAGCTTCGACGCCGGCTACGGTCTGCCGGCGCCGCCGTCGTTCACGATCCTGGCTCCGCTCGGGACGGTGCCGTTCAACCCGACCGCCATCCCAGATCAGGTCAACTGGGCCGCGGAGACCACGCTGGACGTCGAGTGGGCGCACTCCATGGCGCCGGATGCAAGCATCGTCTTGTTGACCAGCCCGGCGGATGAGACCGAAGGCGTCCAGGGGATGCCCCAGTTCGACGCCCTGCTGAATTTCGCTCTTGACCATCACCTCGGCCAGGTCATCTCGCAAAGCTGGGGCGCCACCGAGAACACGCTGTTCACCCCCGCGGGCGAGCAGGTGTTCCGGCAGTTCGAGGCCACATATGCCCGCGCGGCGGGCATGCGCGTGACGGCGCTGGCCTCCACCGGCGACGCCGGCAGCTCCAATACCGAGGTGGACGGGACCACGTTCTACCCGTTCCCCACAGTGAACTTCCCGGCCTCCTCGCCGCTGGTCACCGCGGTCGGCGGAACCAGCCTGTACGCCGACACCAGCGGCGACTACCAGTCGGAGACCGTCTGGAATTCTGGAGGCGGCGCCAGCGGCGGCGGAATCAGCCAGCACTTCGGCGAGCCGCTATACCAGCGGTCCCTGCCCGGTTCGGACCAGTCGCTGCTCGGCGGCCATCGCGGCATTCCGGACATCTCCTGGAACGCCGACCCCAACACATCGATCCTGATCTACCTGTCCTTCTTCGGGTTCCCGGCCGGCTATTACACCATCGGCGGCACGAGCGAGGGATCGCCCGATTGGGCCGGGCTCGTGGCCGACCTCGATCAGCTGGCCCACCGCCCCATCGGCCCGCTCAACCCGTACCTGTACGCGCTCGGCAAGGCGGGCATTGGGTTCCACGATGTCACGGTGGGCAATAACTCCGACAACGGAGTGCCCGGTTACTCCGCCACGCCAGGATGGGACGCGGCCACCGGATGGGGCTCGCCGGACGTCGGGCAACTGCTGACCGACATTGCCTTCTTGGCCCGGGGCAACCCATCATCACAGATGCTGCTGTCCCGCGCAGAATCGCTGCGCCGTTAGGTGCCGTTAGGTGCCCGGCGCGATGCGCGACGACATCGCGCCGGGCGGAGTCGGCTGGACCGCGTCGCCGCCGGCACAATTGGTAGAGCTGTACTCTCGCGGGCGCCATTGTCATGGCGCCGCGTGCTGACGCGGGCCGGCCGGCAGGCCGACCGCTGTTCATCCCACTGGAGCATAAAGAACCGGCACCGAAAAACAGCAACCGCCTCAGCAGCAATGCGGTAGTCCGCCTGATCTGCCGAGATCTGCCGAGCGCTCCAGTCATGGGCAAGTCAGATATGGCAACATGATAGCGCAAACTCGATCACTCTATGACGCTCTCTGATTTCCTGCTGGAAATGATTGCAGATGCCGTTTTCCGAAAAGCAATGTCTATGTTCTGGCCTAGACCAGACAAGCCTCTTGTGCCTGACGCATAAGCATACGGGTGCGCAACGCACTCACATCGGCTACTTGAGCGTATTGCGAGCGAGCCGGTAAGGGCCGCCAACCGTGAGCTCCAAGCCACTTGAGGCATGAGCCCGGTGGCCCTAGTAACGTGGCAGTCAGCCCATCCAGCCGATCGGAGGCGCATATGTCCCAGGCACTCGAGGGGCGAGGTGGCCGTGTACTCGGCAGGAGCCTGCTCACTGTCGC
>NZ_JBARCR010000455.1:0-2196 GCF_049794275.1 Trebonia sp. | reverse complement strand
CCGCAGATCCGGCCGGCCCTCACCCAGGCCCGCTCGCACCTGGCCATCGTCCTGACATCGGGAGGGATTGTCGGCATTCTCCTCGGCGTGGCCACGCTAGTCGTGGACCGCTGGGGGCTGTTCTGGTTTGCTGTGTCGCTGAGCATTGTCGTCGGGGTCATGATGGTCTGCTACGTCGCCGTACCGTCCCGGCTAATCGGGTTCAAGCCCAAGCAGTCCAGACGTGACAAGCTGGCCGCAACCGCGGTGGGCGGGGCGGTCGGGGCGGTGATCTGCACCCCTCCGTACGCACTAGGCCGGATCGGGCTGCTCATGCTCGGGTCGCACGTGCTGTTCATTCCCGGCGTCATCCTGTTCGCAATCGGGCTGACCTTGCAGGCAGGCGCGACAGGTGCGGTCAAGACGGTCAAGATGAGCGCCAAGCTCGTCTCAGGCAGTCAGCGTGATGACGCTGCGGACGATGCCGGCCCGCAAGATCCTCCTTAATGGATGAGGCCGGCTCAAGCCATCCACAGCGGATGGCTGTCCCCGAGCGTCGGCGGCGTTCGTCAAGCAGGTGACGGTCGGTCATCGGGACCGGCGCAACCGCCTCAGGAGGCACTCAGTCATGAATCGCACCCGAACCATCGTCGTCGCCTTCTCGACGCTCGACGGGATCATCCAGGATCCTGCCGGCTCCGATGGGACCCCCGCCGGCGGCTGGGTCTTCCGCAACGGGCCGGAGGCCGTCGCCGGGGACAGGTTCAAGCTCGGCCCCGCCCTCGACAGCGGCGTTCTGGTTCTCGGCCGCAGGACCTGGGAGCAGTTCGCCCAGATCTTTCCGAGCCGCACTGGCGAGTTCGACGTGGCCATGAATCGCATTCCCAAGCTCGTCGCCTCCCGTACCCTCACGGACCTGAGCGCCTTCCCCAACTCCTCGCTGATGGACGGCGACCTGGCACAGTCGGTGGAAAAGCAGAAGACCGAGCGCGATGTCATCGTGATGGGAAGCGCCAGCGTGGTGCATGCGCTTGCCAAGCGGGACTTGGTCGACGAGTACCGGATCCTGTTCTTCTCGTCCGCGCTGGGCGCGGGCACGAGGCTGTTCGCGGCGGAGGCCACCCCGGCCCACTTCCGCCTGGCCTCGGCGGAGACGTCGGGCCAGGAGATCCTGGCTCGCTACGAGCGCCCGGATAGCTAATCGCGAAGACAGAGAGCTGGGGGTGGCCGGCGCATCCTGCCTGCGAGTATCACGACGTGAACATGCTCGGTGATGAGATTTCGGGGGGCAATGATGCGCCGGACCTGCTCAGCAACGGCAGGCCGTTCACTGGGCGGAGGCAGCCGATCTACTCCAAGCGCTGAGTACAGGCCGCCCACCAGCTCGTCGAGGGTCAGCTCAACGTCATAGTCAACGGCTGCGCTGTGCACCTCGTATCCGGCTGCGGCAAGAGCCTCCCGGTAGCGCCTCTGGCTTTGGTCATCAGTACCGCAACCCGATTTGACCTCCGTGTTCAGCCACTGTTCCAGGAACTGGCGGAGGGCGCGGGACCAGTCAGTGTCGTGCAGCCACAGCGGCGTCCCGTTCGTCACCACCGCGATTCCGCCTCCCGGCCGCAGCAAGGGCGCGACGTTGGCGAACAATGTCCTGTGGTCCATCCAATGCAGAGCCTGGCCGACGGTCACCACGCCAACCGACCCATCGCCTAGCAGCGCCCGAATCGCCGGCAGGTCGATGTCCGCGCCGAGCATCCACGTGACATTCGCTACCCCGGCGTCTCGGGCAGCGTCATGGGCGCGCTGCAACATGTCACGTTCTGGGTCAACGCCGATCACCGCACGCACCTGGGCCGCCATCGGGAGCGTCAGCTGACCCGTGCCGCAGCCCACATCGACGGCCAGATCGTCATTAGTCAGGCCGAAGATGCCGGTGATGGCATCGAGGACCGCCGGGCGATAACCATGCCGGTACCGGTGATACAGATCAGCTATCTCACCACGAAAACCCAAGTCCGCGATGGCCATGCTCGCACCATACACAGACGGTCTCGGAGGTTGAGCCTAGCGATCGTGCCTACCGCATCCGCTTGCCGTCTCCGTGAGCCTGGCTCAAGCCAGCCGCAGCCAGCACCTCGTCGGCCAGTTCGGCCGGGGTGAGCCTGTCCGACCGCAGCAGGAGCGTCCCGGCCGGCTGGCGGGTAGCGGCGGCGACGGCCG
>NZ_JBARCR010000454.1:0-2540 GCF_049794275.1 Trebonia sp. | reverse complement strand
CTGGCCAGCACCGCGACCGCCGCGACCGGGTCGCCCGTCGACGGCATCAGCTGCAACGCGGGCGAGCAGACGCTCTTCCACATCCACGCGCACCTGACGATCTTCGTGAACGGCGCGGCCCGCCAGGTCCCGGCGTCGATCGGAATCCCTGGCGGGGTCGCGCAGCAGACCCAAGCCGGACCGTTCATCGGCTCGGGAACGTGCTTTTACTGGCTGCACACGCACGCCGCCGACGGGATCGTGCACATCGAGTCGCCGGTGCAGCGGACGTACACGCTCGGCCAGTTCTTCGACGAATGGGGCCAGCAGCTCGGGCCGGACGTCGTCGGGCCGGCGCACGGGCACGTCACCGTCCTGGTCAACGGGAAGGTGTTCACGGGGAATCCGCGGGATGTTCCGCTGACGAAACACGCGGAGATTCAGCTGGAGGTCGGCACCCCGCTGGTGGCGCCGGAGTCGATCTCCTGGGCCAATACCGGGCTCTGATCTCCGGCCCCGTCCTGCGGGCCTGTGCGGCGCTTCGCGGGCGCGAACCCCAGGCCCGCCGCGAGGCAGGCGAACGGGATCACCGGCAGCAGGTACCGGTAGTCAAAGTCGGCGATGGCGATCGGGGTGATGAGCAGCGCGACCGCGGTCACCCACGGCAGCATGCTGGTGCCGCGCGGCGCCCAGCGCAGCCGGATCTCGCGCGGGCGCCTGCTGAGCCGCAGGCTGAACAGCCCGCCGAGCCCGACGAGGAAGATCAGCGCGAGCAGCGGCCCGTAGGTGAACACCAGCCGCTGGTACACCGCGATCGGCGCGGCGAAGACATTGATCACCCGGCCCGGCGCCTGGTGGCCGTAGCTCAGCCAGTCCTGGTACGCGGTGCCGCCTTTGATCCAGACGTGGTTGTTGGGCGGGAGCAGGTTCCTGTGCGGGGACTTGTAGGTCAGGTGGAAGCTGTAGTAGTAGACCGTGCCCCCGCCCGGGTAGGCGATCCGCGGGAAGCCGAACGACAGCATCGTGTTCTTCACGACCGTCTTCACGTAGCCGAGCGGCTGCGCCTCGATCGCGTGGATCGCGAAGTCCGTGAGCAGCTGGTTGTTCGTGGGGTCGACCGGGCCGCCGGTGCTGTTGAGGTTGGTGTGCACCTCGGGCGCGTGCCAGATGAAGTTGCCCGGCGGTGTCCGCTTGGTCAGCGGCTGGGTCGGGCAGACGAGCGCCTCTCTGCCGGTCGGCTTGATCACCGCGCAGTCGGCGAACGACGAGACCCGGCCCCACAGGTAGAAGCCCGTGGCCTCCGAGACGCCGTAATGCCCGGTCCTGGAGTGGAACCAGCCTGCGTACGCGCCGACCGGGATCACGCAGCCGATCGCCATCACCACGGCGGCGAGCCAGCCGCTCAGGTGCTTCCAGCCGTGGGTCATCCAGCCGCGGATAAGCAGGAACAGCGGGAACAGGACGAGCACGACCGCGCCTTCGGTCCTGACGTCCACGGCGTAGCCGACGAGCAGCCCGGCGATCAGCGCCGTCCACCACTTGATGTCCCTGCGCCACAGCAGCATCAGCGTGGCGAGCATCAGCAGGAAGGTGAACAGCGCCTCGGCCATGATCAGGTGCTCGTCTTCGATCATGTACCCGTCGAGGAGCACGGGCAGGGTCGCGACGGTGGACCAGAGCTTGGAGACGTTGTTGCGGCGGAGCAGCACGTAGATCATGACCGCGACCGCCAGCCCCATCAGGTGCTGCAGCACGACGACCAGGGTCAGGCTGTGGAACGGCAGCAGGGCCCGCAGGAAGAGCGAGTAGCCGGTCGCCTTGGACAGGTTCGGCTGCGGCCGCAGCGCGGCGCCCAGGTACACGTAGGAATCCCCGGCGAACCACAGCGCACCCGGGTACCCGAGCACGGTAAGCAGCCGGAGGAACGCGCCCACCGCGAGCGCCGCCGAGAACAGCTTGTGTTCCCTGACGAGCGTTTTCAGTCGCTGCAGGCGCGCGGCACTCACGCGCTCGATCCTATCGGTGCGCGGATGCGCTCGCGTGCTCCCCGGCCGAGCAAGCCGATCATTCCGAACGGGCGCGCGGTGACCCGCTCCCATCCTGCTCCGGAACGGAAAAGATCTTGAACATGGTGGCTTTCAAGGCGCCGATTGTCGCTCGGATTTGATATAGTGTTCGCGTAGACATAAATTGAAGCCACGATTATTCGAACTTGGAGCTTGCAGTGTCCCAAGCCTCGTTCCCCGGTCCCGGGCCAGACGGCGAGCAGCCGCCGCCCGGCACCCCGGCGCGGGACGATGACTGGGACGGCGACGCAGAGATGGCGTCGTATATCGCGGACCTGGAGGCGGGCCGGGCGCGGATTCCGGAGGAGTGGGAGGTCGAGGGCCCGGCCGCCACCCTCGGCCTGGGTGACGCCGCCGACGTGGACCTGGTGGAGCTGGCCGCGATGCTGGGCCCGGACGGGCTGGGCGGCGAGGTGTTCGCGCGGGACCGGTCCGCGGACGCGATGCGGCCCGGGCCCGTCCTCGCCGCGCTGACCGAGCAGGCCGCCGGGGACC
>NZ_JBARCR010000453.1:0-3092 GCF_049794275.1 Trebonia sp. | reverse complement strand
GGTCAGCCCCACCGCCCGCAGCACCAGGAGTTCCGCCACCGCGGCCGAGGCGTACCTGGCCACCGACTGGCCGACGAGGACCAGCGCGGCGACCAGCGCCGCGAGCCCGAACGCGAGCAGGCAGGCTGCCTCGTACCCGGTCACCTTCCTGGCGGTATCGCCGATCCAGATGTTCTCGTCGAGCACGTCGATGTCGGACCGCCCGGTCACCCGGGCGAGATCTGCGCGGAACGCCGGGATCGCGGCCTCGCCGCCAGCCAGCCGGATCAGGCCGTTGATGTAGGTCGGGCTGTTGCTTGTGTTCGTGCCCATGATGTCGGCGCGGTACCGGGTAAGCAGCGCGTACGTCGGGATCACCCCGCCGCTGTCGCCCACGTTGTCGAGCCCGAACGGGGACTTGATAACGCCGACGATGCGTACCGTAACCCGCGGGCCGGCCGGCGGGGTCTGACTCGCGTCGATGGCGGCGGCGGCCTGGGCGGGCGTGGACAGGCGCAGGGTCAGGATGTCGCCGACCTGCTTGTGGTGGGCGGTCAGGAAGTGCGGGGTGACGACCGCCTCGTCCGCCCGGCCGGGGCTGGCCATCCGGCCCGCCAGCACCACCGGGCGTTCCACGGTCTGGAGCGCGTCCGCGTTCGCCGGCGGGAAGCCGAGGTCCACGCCGTCCATGCCCTCCACCGCGGCCCCGTAGTAGACGGCGAACAGCCCGAGCGCGCTGACCTCGGGGAGCGCTCTGACCTTCGCCCAGTCGAAGCCGGGCTGGTTCGGCAGCACGACGACGGTCGCGGGCAGCGTCCGCGCCCACAGCCGGCCGAAGGCCGTGTCGCCGCGCCTGGCCCCGGCCACCGCGGTCAGCACGACGCCGGCGGACAGCGCGACGAGCAGCGCGAGCACGACCAGCGACCGCCAGCGTCGTCGAAGGTCCAGTCGCAGCCACGTCAGCGCCATCCCCATGCGGCTCCCCCGCCCCCCAGCCGGTCCGCGGACTCGTCGCGGAGTCCGTGGTTCAAGCTATACGGGCACTGGCGGCACCGGACAATGGTGGCGGCAGCCACTGTGATGAAGTGGTAGCCCTACCTCGCCCCGATCGAGAGTCATCAGAGTGCGGAGTCAGCCGCGTACGTTCCGGATAATGCTTTTACGCTTTTTCCGCGGTTTCCGCAGCCGCCCCTTCGTCAGCGGCCCCTTCCAGGTCGGCGCTGTCCTCGCCCAGGTAGGCCGCGATGACCCGCGGGTCCCGGCGGACGACCTCGGGCGTGCCCTCGGCGATGACCTTGCCGAACTCGAGCACCACCACCCGGTCGCAGATGCCGAGGACCAGGCCCATGTCGTGCTCGATGAGGAGCATCGACTGGCCCTGATCGGCGAGGCGGCGCAGGGTGACGCCCAGCTCTTCGCTCTCGGTGCTGTCCAGGCCGGCGGCCGGCTCGTCCAGGCAGAGCAGCGTGGGCTTGGCGACCAGGGCGCGGGCGACGCCGACGAGCTTGCGCTGCCCGGAGGACAGCTGGGTAGGCATCGCCCCGGCCGCCCAGTCCATGCCGACTACGGCGAGCGTCTCGCTGACGGCCTCCTCGCTGACCGTGCCCTCGCGGGAGGCGACCGTGAGGTTCTCCGCGACGTTCAGGTCATCGAACAGCTCGGTGGTCTGCCAGGTGCGGGACAGGCCGGCCCTGGCGCGGTCGTAGGGCGGCAGGCCGTGCAGGTCATGCTCGCCGAGCCGGACGGTTCCCGCGCTGGTCACGAAGCCGGAGATGGCGTCGATGAGGGTGGTCTTGCCGGCGCCGTTCGGGCCGATGAGCCCGACGAGCTCGCCCTCGCGGACGTTGAGCGACACCTCCGACAGCGCATGCACGCCGCCGAACCGCACGGACAGGCCTTCGACCGTGAGGGCGGCCGGATGGCCCGACAGGTCGGGGCGCGCCGTGCGCGGCACGAGATGCTCGCGGGTCGCGGCGTCCACCTGCGGAGCGTGGACCTGCGGCCGCTTGTGCAGGCGGCGGTAGAGGTCGCCGGCCACGCCTTCCGGGTTCTGCAGCAGCGTGAAGATCAGCAGGACGCCGCCGACCAGCAGGAACCAGTTCCCGTCCAGGCCGAACCACTTTTGGAGGGCGTACGGGATCAGCGCCTGGGCGGAGATCAGGCCCGCGAACACCGCGCCAGAGATGAGCGTGATGCCGCCCGCGTAGGCGAACGCGATCAGCGATAGCGCGGTGAAGGCGTCGAACCTGTCGGCGCTCACCGAGCCGAAGTTGTAGGCGTACAGGCATCCGGCGACGCCCGCGATGAGGGCCGCGATGATGAACGCGTACAGCTTTACGGTCCGCGGGTTGATCGCGGCGGCGGCCGCCGCGCGCTCGTTGGAACGGACGGCAAGCATCCGCTGGCCGAGCTTGCCGCGCCGCAGGTAACCGACGCCGAGGCAGGCGAGCAGCACGCAGAGCAGCACGACCCAGCCGAAGACGGGGCTTGGCTGGTTGCCGTCGATGCCGCGGAACCCGGCGTTCGGGCCGAAGTCCACGCCGAACCAGTGCATCTCCGGCACCGGCGAGCCGAGTCCGCCGCCGCCCCAGGTCGGGTTCTGGAAGCCGAAGTTGTCGATGGCCACGGCGCCGGCCAGGGTAACGACCGAGAGGCTGGTGCCGCGTACCCGGACGGCGGAAATCGCGGTGAGGATGCCGAGGGCGACGGCGACCGCGATGCCCGCGAGCGCCGCGAGCGGGAAGGTGATGCCGAAGTTGCTCGCCATGTGCGAGATCGTGAAGCCGGCGGCGCCCGCCAGGGCGAGCTGGATGATCGAGATCTGGCCGACGAAGCCGGTGATGATGACGAGCGACAGCGCCAACAGGATGCCGATCAGCGTGTTGATCAGCGCGTTGCGGAAGTCAAACGGGAACACGACGAGCAGGATCGCGGCCCCGCCGCCGAAGATCAGCGCGGAACGGAACAGGTGCTGCGGCCGCGGCGCTTGCGGCAGCCTGGTCTCCTGCACCTCGCCGCGGCCGGGAATGCTGCGCCCGCGCCAGAACAGCACGCCGATGATGATGAGGAACGCGAGCAGGTCCGTCGTGCCGGGAATCGCGACGCCGCCGGAC
>NZ_JBARCR010000452.1:0-6334 GCF_049794275.1 Trebonia sp. | reverse complement strand
GGGGAGCTCCGGCGTGCCGGCGGCAGCGGCAGCTTCCACCTCGGGCACTTCGGGTATCTCGGGTACCTCGGGCATGGCCGCCGCGCCGAGCTCCGGCGTGCCCGTGTGCGCGATCGCCGCCTCGGCGGCGGCCACCTCGGCGTCGCCCAGGTCTAGTGCCTCCGCGTCGGCCAGCGCGGTCGACCCTGTCGGCGCCTCTGGTCCTGGCGCCATCTTCTCGAAGAACCGGAGCAGCTCGACGGGGACCGGCATGACGAGCGTGCTGTTCTTCTCGCCCGCCACCTCGACCACGGTCTGCAGCAGCCGCAGCTGCAACGCCGCCGGGTCCTTCGCCATGACCGCCGCCGCGGCGGCGAGCCGCTTGGACGCCTGGTATTCACCGTCGGCGGTGATGATCCGCGCGCGGCGTTCCCGCTCCGCCTCGGCCTGCCTGGACATGGAGCGCTTCATGCCCTCGGGCAGCGACACGTCCTTGATCTCCACGCGCTCGACCCGGATGCCCCACGGCTCCTCGGTCGGCTCGTCGATGTTCCGCCGCAGCTCCCTGTTCACGGTTTCCCGCTCGGCGAGCAGCTGGTCCATCTCGGACTGGCCGATGATCGACCGCAGCGAGGTCTGCGCCTGCTGGGAGATGGCGAACATGTAGTTCTGCACGTTGACCGTGGCCTTGATCGGGTCGACCACGCGGAAGTACACCACGGCGTCCACCCGGACAGACACGTTGTCCCTGGTGATGCCCTCCTGGGCGGGCACTGCCATGGCGATGATCTGCATGTTCACCTTCTGCATGCGGTCGCCGATCGGGCGGATCCGGGCCAGCCCGGGGCCGCGCACCTCGGGAAGCACCTTCCCGAAGCGATAGATGATGCCTTTCTCGTACTGCTGGACGATCTTGAACGACCGTCCGAGGCCGATCAGGATGCCCAGCACAACGATCACTAGCCCAACGATGAGACCTGCCATCTGAGGACCGCCTCCTTTTCGTACTGCAAGGGCTTAACTATCAGCGTAGTCCGCGCCGCAACCGCTGCGCAGGACCAGTTGCCCGGGAGCCAGCCGCGCCCGTTCTGGATAACTGAATTTTCAAGCCGCACCACGCGAGAGCCGCACGGAGCAGCACGTTCCGGTCTCCAGCCGACGATAGCCTCGGATAAGAGAGGCAAGAAAAAGGGGCGATACGGGCATGACAACGAGGGACACCGACTGGGACGGTGTGCGGCTGCACGTCGTGACGGGCAAGGGCGGCACCGGCAAAACGACTGTCGCCGCGGGCCTCGCCCTCGCCCTCGCGCACGGCGGCCGCAAGGTGCTGCTGATGGAGACGGAGGGGCGGCAGGGCATCGCCCGGCTCTTCGACCGGCCGCCGCTGCCGTACAAGGAACGCAAGATCGCCATCGGGCCCGGCGAGGCGGACGACGGCCGCGACCACGGCGGCGACGTGTACGCGCTGGCTGTCGACCCGGAAGGCGCGCTCCTCGACTACCTGCAGATGTTCTACAACATGCGCAGCGCGGGAATCGCGCTGACCAGGCTCGGCCTGGTGGACTTCGCGACGACGATCGCGCCGGGGCTGTCCGACGTGCTTGTCACCGGCAAGGCGACCGAGGCGGCGCGCCGCAGGCGGCCGGGGCCCCCAGGCGGCGGGTACCAGTACGACGCCGTGGTGATGGACGCCCCGCCCACCGGGCGGATCGGCCGGTTCCTCAACGTCACGGCCGAAGTGTCAGGCCTGGCGAAAGTGGGCCCGGTCCGCACCCACGCGGACACGGTCGCGAACGTGATCAAGTCGCCGCAGACGGCGGTGCACTTCGTCTCCACGCTCGAGGAGATGCCGGTGCAGGAGACCCTGGACGGCATCGCGGAGCTGCGCGCCATACCGGGCATGCAGGTCGGCGGCATCGTGATCAACATGGCCCGTCCCGCGGTGCTCTCCCCAGAGGAGCTGAAGGCCGCGCCCGACGTGCCGGCGATGGCGGCGGCGCTTGCGGACGCCGGGCTGCGCGACACAGGCGAGCTCGCCGCGGCGCTGGCCGACGAGCTCGCCGAGCACGCGCGCCACGTCGAGCTCCAGGACCGGGAGCGCGCCGAGCTCGAGGCGGCAGGCCAGCCGGTTTACGAGCTGCCGATGATCACCGAGGGTGTCGACCTGTCCGGCCTGCACCGGCTGGCTGCCGAGCTGCGCGACCAGGGGGCGGCGTGACCGGGAACCCGCTGCTTGACATGGACCGGCTCATCGACGACCGGCGCACGCGGATCATCGTCTGCTGCGGTTCTGGCGGTGTCGGGAAGACCACCGCGGCGGCCGCGATCGGGCTGCGGGCCGCGGAACGCGGCAGGGAAGTCTGCGTGCTCACCGTCGACCCCGCCCGCAGGCTCGCCCAGTCGATGGGCCTGACCTCGCTCGACAACACGCCGCGCATCGTCGAGGGCGTCGAAGGCAAGGCGGGCGGCAGCCTGCACGCGATGATGCTGGACATGAAGCGCACGTTCGACGAGGTCGTCGAGGCGCACGCCGACCCGGCGCGCGCGGCGCAGATCCTGGCCAACCCGTTCTACCAGTCGCTGTCGTCGGGCTTCGCCGGCACGCAGGAGTACATGGCCATGGAGAAGCTCGGCCAGTTGCGCCGCTCGAACGAGTGGGACCTGATCGTGGTCGACACGCCGCCGAGCCGGTCGGCGCTCGACTTCCTCGACGCGCCGGAACGCCTCGGCAGGTTCCTCGACGGCCGCCTGATCCGGGTGCTGACCGCGCCGGTCAAGGCGAGCCGCCCGTTCGGCCGGGTGCTCAACGCCGGGCTATCGGTGATGACCGGCGCGCTGACGAAGCTGCTCGGCGGGCAGGTGCTGCGCGACGCGCAGACGTTCGTGACGGCGTTCGACACGATGTTCGGCGGGTTCCGCGAACGGGCGGAAGCCACCTACCGGCTGCTGCAGACGCCCGGCACGTCGTTCCTGGTGGTCGCCGCGCCCGAGCCGGACGCGCTGCGCGAGGCGTCGTACTTCGTGGAGCGGCTTGACGAGGAGCGGATGCCGCTCGCGGGGCTGATCCTGAACCGCGTGCACGCGGCGGGTGGTGCCGGGCTGAGCGCGGCGCGATCGCTCGCCGCCGCTGAGACACTGGACGGAATTATCCAGAACGAGCCCGTGGCTTCCGCCCCGGCCGCCGGTTACTCCGTGGCGACGGCGACGCTCAGGCTGCATGCCGAGCGGATGAGCCTCGGCGAACGGGAGCGGCGGGTGTCCCGCGCTTTCACGTCGGCGTACCCCGCCGTTCCCGTCGTAGAAGTACCTGCGCTGCCGGTGGACGTGCACGATCTTGAGGGACTGCGCCGGATCGGCGAGGCACTCGCGGACGCCGGCGGGCAGCGGAGCTAGGCAGCTGAATCAGCTGGCGACCAGCTCGTCGATGCCCTGGCGCTCGTAGCGGTCACGAGCCCGCTCGAGCAGCTCACGCCACGACGTGACGTCGGGCCTGCGGCGGAGAAGCGCACGCCGCTCGCGTTCGGTCATTCCGCCCCAGACACCAAACTCGATGCCGTTGTCGAGCGCGTCCGCAAGGCACTCGGTACGGACCGGGCAACCCCGGCAGATGAGCTTGGCCCGGTTCTGGGCTGCACCCTGGACGAAAAGCTCGTCAGGGTCTGTTCCCTTGCAGGCGGCGCGTGTGGTCCAGTCGGTGATCCACATGTGCCCAACTCCTCTTGATCGCCGGACACACGTGTGCCCGGGCGGTCTGCGTTGACGGATTGCTTCCCGTGAGGGTGTGCGGCCACCCGGTCACGGTTATCTCTTCGTGACAAAGCAACTTACGGAAGTCGGGCCATTGCTGCCAAGACCCCGGCGTGGCCATTTCACAGATAGTCCTGATGGGCTATATACGCGTGAGTGGCTAGTCACGGTTCGGTTGCGGACGGGGCCTTTCCGTTACTTGAAGTGGAAGAATGTCCTCATAGGTCTGCCATGGCGACCGTAACAGGGCGCTGACCGCGTACTCTATGACCCGTGCAGCTCTTGGACTGGACAGCCAACAAGTCAAGCGCTGTCGGACGCCTGCTTCTGCTGTCTGGGCTGGGCGGCGTGCTCGCGGCGGCGATAGCGCTCCCGGTCGTGGCCGCGACCGGGATCCTGGTGCGGAACACCTCCGACAAATTCACGACGCTGTCAATGGAGACGTCCGCCCTGCCGCAGCGGTCTGAGATCTTCGACCGCCTGGGGAACCCGATCACCTCCGTGTACGGCGTGGACCTCGGCAAGGGGATGTCCTTTACCGGCATCGACAGGCAGCCGGTGACCTACAACCAGATCTCCCCGTACATGGTCCAGGCGATCACGGCGATCGAGGACGACAGGTACTGGACGCACGGCGCGCTCGACGTCAAGGGGACCCTGCGGGCGCTGGTGAACGACCTGCGCCACCAGCCGGTCCAGGGCGGGTCGACGATCGCCCAGCAGTACGTCAAGGGCATCCTCGTGCTCCAGGCGTACGGCAACAAGGCGGCCGAGCAGGCCGCCACCGCGGATAACCTGAGCCGCAAGGTGGACGAGCTGCGGATGGCGGTCCAGGCCGAGCACAACCTGTCCAAGCAGGACATCCTGGCCGGGTACCTGAACGACGCCTTCTTCGGCAACGGGGCGTGGGGCATCGAGGCGGCGGCCGAGACGTACTTCAGCACCACGGCCGCGAAGCTGACCCTGCTCCAGGCCGCCACGCTGGCGGGCATCGTGGAGAACCCGACCGCGTACGACCCGATCCACAACCCGGCGACGGCGCTGGAGCGACGCAACACCGTGCTCGCGCGGATCGCGGCGACGCACCCCGTCGCGCCGGCCCCGACCGCCCCGCGGCTGACGGCGGCCGCCGCGGCGGCGGCCATGAAGCAGAAGCTAACGCTGCACGTGGGCAATGTGCAGAGTGGCTGCTCCGCGAACACCGTGGGGGACGACGCCTTCTTCTGCGACTACGTGGAGCACGTTGTCCTGCTGGACGCCCAGTTCGGCGCTACCACGCAGGACAGGGCCAAGCTGCTCGCCACCGGCGGGCTGCGCATCTACACCACGCTCGCCCCGCAGGACCAGGGCGCGGCCACCAACGCCGTCAACCACGTCCTCCCGGCGCGCAGCGGCACGTACAACCCGGCGCAGAACGCCGACACCGAGGTGCTGATACAGCCGGGGACCGGGAAGGTCACGGCGATCGCCGAAGACCGGCCGTACGGCACCGGCAACGGCCAGACCGAGGTCGACTACGCGGTCAACAGCCAGTACGGCGGCCAGGAAGGCGTGCAGACCGGTTCATCGTCAAAGCTGTTCACCCTGATCACGGCGCTCGACCAGGGCGTGCCCTTCGGCTTCCAGCAGACCGTGAAAGGCCAGGAGGACGTGCCGGGGTTCACCAACTGCGCCGGGCAGCCGGTCGGTGTCGACCCGCAAACCGGCCAGGTCGGCGTCTTCCCCGTGGTGAACGCCGAAGGGCCTAATGGCGGCGGCGCGTACTCGCTGTACACCGGCACAACGCAGTCGATCAACGTCTTCTACGCCCACCTGGAGGCGAAGGTGGGCCTGTGCAACGTCGTGCATACCGCCGTCAGCATGGGGATGACGCGCGCCGACGGCAAGTCGCTGCTCGCCTGGGACGGGGCGTACAAGGACAAGAGCGGGAAGATCCAGTACTCTCAGCCGCCGGCCGACGACCTGCCGACCTTCACGCTCGGCGCCGTCAACGTGTCGCCGATGTCCATGGCCGCGGCGTACGCGACGCCGGCCTCCGGCGGCGTCTACTGCAAGCCGATCGTGCTCACCAAGGTCATCAACGCCGCGGGCCAGTCGCTGCCGGTGCCGTCAGCGGGCTGCCACCGGGTGATGTCAACCGACGTGGCCGCCGCGGTGAACTACATCCTCCAGGGCGTCCTCACCAGCGGCACAGCCGCTGGCATGGGGCTGGCCAACTACCAGGCCGCCGGCAAGACGGGCACCTCGAACGTGCAAAGCGGGAACGGCACGCCGTTCGCCGCGTTCGCGGGGTACACGACGAACCTGGTCGCCTACGTCTCGGTGTTTAACCCGATCTCGCCGGTCAAGTACACGATGACCGGCTACAGCGCCTGCTACGACAACGAACCCGGCTGGGGCGGCCTTGAGTGCCCCGGCGAGATGTTCGGCGCCAACGCCCCGGCGTCCACCTGGCACATGACGTTCGACAACGCCAACCTGTCCGGGTCGCAGGACTTCGCGCAGGTCTCGCCCTCCAGCTCGCTGTGGAGCCAGGGCGACGGCCAGGTCGTCAAGCAGCCGCCGAAGAAGGGCGGCAAAGGCGGCGGAGGCGGCGGCAATGGAG
>NZ_JBARCR010000451.1:0-1753 GCF_049794275.1 Trebonia sp. | reverse complement strand
CGGGGCGGCGCGGCGTTATCAACAGCCTGTGGACGGAATAGCCAGATCGCCGTAGCACGCGGAAGCATCATGCGCACTCCCTGTGGAAAACGGCGTCTTTGCCGGGCACAGCCACGCTGTGCCCGGCAAAGCACAGGGAACGACGTCGTCAGCCGCCTGCCCCGCATACCGGCCAGGCGCCGATACCCTGACTGGCAAGTACCCGCTGGGCCACCGCAATCTGCTCGGACGGGCTGGCCAGGTTTGCCGACGAAGCGTACTGGCCGCCGCCGTTGCCGAGCCAGGTCTGCTGCGTGAACTGCAGCCCGCCGTAGAAGCCGTTGCCGGTGTTGATGCTCCAGTTCCCGCCGGACTCGCACGCCGCGATGGCGTTCCAGTTAGCCCCGCCGGCGGACGACGCCGGGGCCGGGGTGGAGACGGGTGCGGCACTGGACGGGTCCGGCTGTGAGCCGCTCACCGAAGTGGTCGGAGCCGGAGACGGCGGGGGCGGGGCCGGGACGGCGGCCTGGGCGGCGCGGGCTATCGCGGCCGTCACATGACCGCTGGCCGGCAGTCGCAGCCGTTGCCCGACGAGCAGGACGTTGGGGTTGCGCACCTGGTGGCGATTCATCCACCACACGGCGGGCCAGTCGGCCGAGTTGCCGTAGCTGCGGGCGGCGATCGCGGACAGCGTGTCGCCCTGGTGAACGGTGTAACTGGCGGGGGCGTGGTGCGCTGCTGGATGCAGCGAAATCGTGACCGCCATCATGATCTTGGCCACGACTGAAGCGGGGATAATGAACATGTCGGGAGGCCCTCCAAGGTTGTCCGACAAAAGGTCCCGGCCGCGTGCTGCGAACACCTGGCCGGGACCGCTTTTGCTAGCCGATGAACCTCATGAGGGTGTCACCCGGCCTATGCTGGTCTAGGGTGCGTTTGGACCTCATGCAGATTCTCCTCACGTGCTTTTCAGCTAGCTCTTGGGTGAGAATAAGCACACTGAAGTCCCATCCTCAACACGCTTGGTGCATTTACGGCCCGATTCATGCCTGCTGCGAAGATAATTGTTGCACAATAGAAGTTACGTGACTGCAGTTACACAAGAGAATTAGGCACGAGCAGCGTCCGCGAAGCGGTATTGCCGTGGGAATTAACACCCGCTCCATTTTGCGCGCCGGTGCCCTATGCCATCTGTGCCAAATAGGCGCAATTCGACCAGTTTGTCATGCGCAGGTTCTCCGGCCGCGGCCTCTCTTGCCCGGGTCCTCAGCTCGCTGCGGCAGTCACGTCGGCTTGGCCGGAGATCCGGGTACCTTGCGCGAGCTGACGGCCAGCCAGTGAGTGACGACGGGGTGGTCCGGGTCGGTCAGCTCGCGGACGCGCTCCAGATGCGCCTGTTCGCGCTTGGTCACGCGCTCGTGCTGGCGAAGGTGGTCGTCCCAGGAAGCGACGACGAACTCCTCGAGCACCCTGCCGGGGTCGCTCGCGTCGTGCCAGGCCCGCCAGGAGATCGCGCCGGTGCGTCGGCGGCTGTCCTCCGTTTTCTGCAGGGCGGTCATCAGCCGATCTTCGAGTCGGGGCCGCGCCCGGTACTGGATGCCGACCAGCACCGGGCCTTCCGGCGTCTGGTCGGGGGCCAGCACCGACGCGGGCCAGTCTCCGGCGGGCAGCAGGGTCTCCGGCGGGATGGAGCGGAACCGCCAGACCAGGCCGGCCAGCGGGCTGAGGGCCAGCCCGGCGGCAGCGATGGTCAGGGCCACCGACAGTCCGGCAC
>NZ_JBARCR010000450.1:0-4513 GCF_049794275.1 Trebonia sp. | reverse complement strand
CCCCGTACCGCGACCCGACCCGCGCCCACCGGCGCCGCCCCGCCCCCGCCTGCGCCTGCCCGCGTTCCGCGGCCGCCCGTGGTAATAACAGCAAGAAGCGGTGCCATCGCCAGGATCGTGGGTACTTATAGGGCCCCTGGCCCGCCTAACTACCCACGATCTTCCAGGCCGCCCCGGCAGACGCTGATAACAGCAAGAAGCGGCCGGGCTCGGCCGCAGCCGGGGCACTTAGGGCGCGAACTGAACGTTTCTTGTCCGATTTATCCCGATTCCGAGGTGACGTTCGCGCCCTAAGTCGGCACAGGCGCCTGATAACAGCAAGAAGCGAGCCGCGCCGCGTTACGCTTGCCAGATCGCGCCAGAGCCCAGCAGGTCGTCTACGTCGTCGAAGCCCACGGCGGTGAGGACCTCGCGGGTGTGCGCGCCGGGGCGGGCGATCCGGCCCGGCGGCAGCGCGGCGATCGGGGCGCTGCCCGGTACCGGGGAGAACCGCGGTGCGGGCGCGGGCTGGACGAGGCCGTCGACCGTCACGAACGTGCCGCGCGCCGCGAGCTGGGGGTCGGCAGGGGCTTCGGTCATGGTGCGGACCGGGGCGACGCACGCGTCCGTTCCGGAGAAAATCTTTGCCCACTGATCCGCGGAGCGTTCCGCGAACCGCGCGGCGAACCGCTCCCGCAGCGAGGGCCATCCCGCGCGGTCGTACTGCGGCGGCAGATCGGCGGGCACTCCCTCCGGCGCGAAGAGCAGCCGGGTGAACTCGGCGTAGAACTGGGGCTCCAGCGCCCCTACCGCCATGTAAGACCCGTCGGACGTCGCGTACACGTCGTAGAACGGCGCGCCGGTGTCCAGCCTGTTGACGCCGCGCGAATCCGTCCACGCGCCGTCGGCCAGCAGTCCGTAGGTCATCGCCTGGAGCATCGCGGTGCCGTCGACGATCGCCGCGTCGACCACCTGGCCGCGCCCGGTCTGCCGCGCAGAGAAAAGCCCCGCCGCCACGCCGAGCGCGAGGAAAAGCGCGCCGCCGCCGAAGTCGCCGAGGTAGTTCACCGGCACCTGCGGCGGGCCGCCGGCCCGGCCGATCGCGTGCAGCGCCCCGGTGACCGCGATGTAGGCGATGTCGTGCCCGGCGGCCCCGGAAAGCGGCCCGTCCTGCCCCCAGCCAGTCATCCGGCCGTACACCAGTCGCGGGTTCCTGGCGAGGCAGTCGGCGGGCCCGACCCCGAGTCGTTCCGCGACGCCGGGACGGTAACCCTCGATGAGGGCGTCGGAGGACGCCGCGAGCCGCAGCACGACCTCGGCGCCGCGCGGGTGCTTCAGGTCGACGACGATCCGCCGCTTTCCGCGGCTGGTGACGTCCTTGTCCAGCGGGACGGGCGACGGCGGGCCGCCCGGCCGGTCCACCCGGATCACCTCCGCGCCGAGATCGGCCAGCAGCATCCCGCAGAACGGTCCCGGCCCGATCCCCGCCAGCTCCACAACCCGTACCCCGGTCAGCGGCCCGGCAGCGTCGGTCATGGCACTCAGTGTGCCACGGCCATCAGCACGACCTTGAGGACGACCATGACCATCGCGACCGCCAGGTAGCCGCGCAGCGCGATGAGGCCGACCCGGCGGGCGCCGGTGATCTTCGGCACTGCCAGCTCCGCGAGCGGCGGCATCCGCCACATCATCCGGTCAGCCTTTGCAGACCCATCAGAGTCGTCGGCGTCCGAAGGTCCGGACCGCCCGCGGCGCCGGATGCCCTGGATGCCCCGAACCCCCAGCCAGCCGACGGCCGTCACCGCGACGGCCGCGCAGCCCGCCACGATCGCGATGATCTGGGTGGCCGTGATTGCCGGGAACATCACGGACGCGACCAGCACTATCGACAGCGTGACGAGCGCCGCGATGACGGCTGAGGTGAACGCGTTGGTCTTCGCGGAGTTGACCCAGGGGCCGAGCACCGCCTTGTCGTTGCACAGCATGAGCAGGAACACCGTGGCCGCCGGCAGCAGCACCCCGGCCAGGACCTGCACGCCCTCGGTGATGAGCCCGAGCGGGGAGCCGGGGATGAGCACGATCGTGGCAGCGGCGCAGATCAGCGCGGCGTACAGGGCGTAGAAGCCCTTGGCCTGGCCGACGCCGCGGTGCAGCGAGTGCTTCATTCCGAGCACGTCGCCAATGGCGTAGGCCGACGACAGCGAGACGGCGAACGCGCCGATGATGGACGCGTCGAGCAGCGCGACGGCGAACAACGCGCCGGCGAAATGCCCCGCATAAGCAGCGACGCCGTGGGCGAGCCCGGCGGAGTCGGTGAAGTGCCCGGCCGCCCCGGTGCCCGCGAACGCGGCGGCGGTGGCGCCCATCAGCGCGGCGGCGCCGAGCACCACGACCGCGATGCCGATCCAGAGGTCGGCCTTCTCGTACTTGATGAACCGCGGCGTGATCCGCTTGTCGATCACGTAGGACTGCTGGAAGAACAGCTGCCAGGGCGCGACGGTGGTGCCGACGATGCCGATCACCAGCAGCATCACGGCGGCCATGCCGCCGCTGCCCGCGCCGCCGGGCAGCCCGGGGACGGTGAACCCGTGCATCATCTGGCTGCCGGACGGGTGCGCCATCAGGTACAGCGGGATGAGCAGCAGCGAGCCGGCGCAGAACGTCATCGCGACCCGCTCGAACGCGCGGAAGCTGCCGGTGAACGCGGTCGCGATGATCACGCCGGCCGCGAAGAGCACGGCCACGACCTTCGGCACCCCGAGATAGCTGGCCGCCAGCGTGATGCCGATGAACTCGGTCACGATCGTCAGCCCGTTGAGCAGGAACAGGTCGATGACCTCGAACGTGCCCCACAGCCTGCCGAACCGGGCCATGATCAGCCGCGCGTGCCCGACGCCGGTGACCGCGCCGAGGCGGAGCACCATCTCCTGGTTGACGTACAGCACGGGGATCAGCAGCAGCAGCGTCCACAGCAGGCGAGTGCCGTAGTTCTGCCCGGCCTGCCCGTAGGTGGAGAACGCGCCGGCGTCGTTGTCGCCGACCATGACGATCAGCCCGGGCCCGACGATCGCCAGCAGCGTCTTCAGCTTGGCGGACGGGGTCGTGCGGGTGGCGTGGTCGCCGACGGAGATCGTGCCGAGGGCGCCACGGATGTCGCCGACGTGCGCGTCGTCGAGCACCGCCGAGGGACGGACATCTACTTCTACTGCAGTCACGGAGATTCACCCCTTTCACGCTTTGCACCAAAGCGGGATTGAGGCACACGCGTAATCGCCCGCAGCGGACCGCCACGACATGGCGGCAGGCGGCTAGTTAGCCGAACAGAGCAGGCGGGTCAGCGTGTGCTAGGAGCTGACAGGGATAGCGGCGGAAGGGGCCAACTTCGGCCCGGACTATCAGAGTCCATCGCGCGCCTCCCTTCGTCCGTGGCGCCGTAGCGCACCAGAACACACGACACCAGCCGAGGGGCA
Organism: Trebonia sp.; assembly: GCF_049794275.1. NCBI lineage: Bacteria > Bacillati > Actinomycetota > Actinomycetes > Streptosporangiales > Treboniaceae > Trebonia > Trebonia sp. The sequence continues at coordinate 1,064 of NZ_JBARCR010000450.1, read as the reverse complement.
CCGTCGAGTCGCCGCGGGAAACCGCGGCCGAGTGGTCACCTCTCTCGTAAGAGCTTTGGCACTCCACGGCGTAGCGCGACCCTTGTTTCTGAAACACAGTCGCTTGCGCAGCCACTTGGCCTCACCCCTTAGGCCGGGGAGAGGTGTCCTGATCCGGAGCGTCTCTCGACGGTTGGGATCAGTGGCCTGTGTCCGTGAAGACGCCTCACCGAACGAGGTGTCTAACCTGACGAACCCAAGGATGCCCGTTCACATTCCCCCCTGTCAAACCAGGGCAATCAGGTCAGGGGATCAGACCCCCAGCCCGGGGAGCACTTCCGCGCGCGGCAGCTCGGCCAGCAGCCGCCCGGGCAGCCACAGCTTCGACCCGCGGATCCCCGAGCCGATGACCGCGTTGCCGAGCTTCGCCACGTCCGCGTCGACCAGCACCGCCCACTGCCCGGGCAGCCCGATCGGCGTGATCCCGCCGTACTCCATTCCGGTCAGCGCCGTGACCTCATCCACCGGTCCGAACGAGGCCTTCCGCACCCCCATGTGCCGCCGTACCAGCCCGTTGACGTCGGCCCGGGTGGTCGCCGCCACCATGCACGCGGCGTAGGAGGTCTCGCCGCCGCGGCGGCCCGCGATCACCACGCAGTTCGCGGACTCCTCGGGCGCCACGCCGTACCGCTCGCAGAACGCCCCCGTGTCCGACAGCGCCGGGTCGATCGCCGCGACGCGGATCTCGGCCGCACCAGGCCACTCGCGCAGCGCCGCGTACACCGGCGGGGCGAGCAGGGACGGTGACGACAGCGCGGGCGCGAACGACAGCGGCAGGCTCATCCGACCATCCAACCAGACGCCGGCCTGCCGCCGGGAACAAAACCGAGTTATGATTAGTTCGCATCAAGCAACTAATCGATTGAAGCGCCCTCGCCATGGAGGAACCCAGCAGTGCCGCCCGCCTCGACCGCCAGCCTAGCCACCGCCACCACCGCCCACGCCCAGCCCGTCGTCGGTCCGCGCTACAAGTGGATCGCCTTGTCGAACACCACGCTCGGCGTGCTGATGGCGACCATCAACTC
>NZ_JBARCR010000449.1:0-1953 GCF_049794275.1 Trebonia sp. | reverse complement strand
GTGCCTGCTCATCGACGCCAGCGGCTCGATGTCTGGGCTCGCGGTCGCCATCGCGGCGGTCGCGGGAGCCAGCGCAGTCCTCGCCGCCGGCCGACGGCTGTCCCCCGCGATCCTCGTGTTCAGCCAGGACATCACCGTCCTGCAGGCGCAAGGTACGCACCGCCCGCCCGGTGAGCTCGTCACCGAGCTGGTGCAGCTGCGCGGTCACGGCGTGACGAACCTGGCCGGAGCATTGCGGGCCGCCAGCGCCCAGCTGGCGACCGCCCCCGCCGAGGAGCGCGTTGCGCTGCTGCTGTCCGACTGCCTGCCCACCACCGGCGGCGACCCGGCTCAGGCGCTGGGCGGCATCAGCCGACTGCATGTGCTGTGCCCGCTGCCCTCCGCCGAATCCGAGCTGGCCGCCGCCACCCTTGCCCGTCGGGGTAACGGCATGAGCCTGCCGTTGCGGCGGCTCGCCGACGTGGCCCCCGCACTGACCCGCCTGCTCTCCGCGGAGACCCAGAGCCTCGCAAGCTAGATCGGCAGTGCGCAATGTGCGTATAGACGGGTCGATGCCGGGCTTGTTAGGCAGGACGGTAGCTGTGCCAATTTCTGGCCAGCGAGCTTCTAGGGGAGGAAGCATGAGACATAACCGATTCGTGCGGCTGGCGGTCGCGTTGCTCGCGCCGCTGCTGGTCGCTGGCGTGGTGGTGGCGCAGGCGGGAACCGCCTTTGCCGGCACCGGGCACCACGGCCACGCTCTGTACGTCTCGGCGAGCGCCAAGCACTGGAACAGTGATCGATCCTGCCGTTCCGCCGCGTTCAAGACCATCCAGTCCGCGGTTAACGCCGCCCCGGCCGGGGGCACCGTCGTCGTCTGCCCGGGGACCTATCACGAACAGGTGGTCATCTCCGAGCCGCTGACCCTCACGGGTAAGCACGCGACCATCGATGAAACGGGCGTCACGCCGACATTCCAGGTCACGCTGCCGGGGCTCGGCACGCAGACCATCTTCGCGGCTGTGGTCATGGAGAGTTCCTGGATCAACTTCACCGGGTTCAGGGTGCAGCACGCCCAGGGCGAGGGAATCATCGCGGCGGGCCTGAACGGCCCCGTGTCCGGCATCGTGATCTCCCGGAATGCCGTGGTGCACAACGACCTTGGCGGGGGCGTCCCGCCCAAGTCCACGTACTTCTTGTGCGCCGCCGAGGGGCAAGTTCCCGGTGACTGCGGCGAGGGCGTGCACTTCGCAGGAGGCGTCGCGTACTCGACGATCCGGGATAACTTCATCGCCGACAACTCCGGTGGTGTCCTGCTGACCGACGACGTCGGTCCCACGCACAACAACGTGGTCCAGGGCAACGTCGTCACCGACAACGTCGCGGACTGCGGGATCACGGTCCCGGGGCACAACCCCAACGCGCTTAACTCGTCCGGCGTTCCGCAGCCCTCGGTCGCTGGTGTCTACCGCAACGCCATCCTGGGCAACGTGGTGACCGGCAACGGAGTGAAGGGCTTCGGTGCGGGCGTGCTATTCGCCACTCCCACTCCCGGTACCGCCTCGTATGACAACCTGGTCCAAGGCAACTACATCGCCGGCAACGGACTGGCCGGCGTGACGATGCACGCCCACGGCCCCGCATCACACGAGGACCTGAACGGCAACGTGATCGTCCGTAACTCCATCGGCAAGAACAACCTCCTCGGGGACCCGCTCGACGGGCCGCCCGGGCCTGTCACCAAGACGACCGGTGTGCTCGTGTTCTCTGGCGGAACTCCGGTCAGTGTGACGATCGCGCATAACCACATATTCAACAACTTCTTCGGCATCTGGCTCAGCACGCCGGTGACGGCATTCGGGCTGAGGACCAACAAGTTCAGCCACGTAATCATCCCCATCTCCGCGGGGCACTGATCGGCCCGGACATGGTGGCGGGCCTGGTCAGCGCCCGCCACCATGTCCGCACGGCGGC
>NZ_JBARCR010000448.1:0-1872 GCF_049794275.1 Trebonia sp. | reverse complement strand
GGCGCGCCGCGCGATGGCCAGCAGCCAGGTGCGGGCCGGCGCGTCCGCGCGGAACCCGCGCAGCGCGGGGATGGCTCGCAGGTAGGTGTCCTGGGTGAGATCATCGGCGGCGGCCGGATCGACCAGGTGGGCGCACAGCCGCCACACGTCTCCCTGAGTCTCGCCGACGAACCTGGCCAGCGCGCCGCGATCACCGCGCCCGGCGGCGATCGCGAGGGAGCTCAGCTCGTCCACGGGCAGCAGACTACGACAAACGGTAGGGGAGTTTTCCCGGAGGGCGGGAACTTTCCGCCGCCGCCGCCGCACTAGTGGGCATGGAATGCGACAGGGTCCGCGAGGCCATCTCGGCCCGGATCGACGGCGAAGACCCCGGTGTGCCGGACGGCCCGATCGAGGCGCACCTGGCGACGTGTGCCGACTGCCGGGGCTGGCAGCAGCGGGCGCACGCGATGACGCGGCGGGCCCGGCTCGGCGGCCGCTTCCTCGAGCAGGACCTGACCGCCCGGGTGCTAGCCGCCATTCCGCCGGAACCGGCCCGGCGACGGCGTGTGGCCTGGGGTGGCGGGATGGCCCGGCGGACCGGGCTGGCCGCCGTGGCGGCCGCCCAGCTCGCGATCACCATTCCGCTGCTGATCCTGGGACACGACCACGACGCCGGCCTGCATGCCGCGCATGAGCTGGGCTCGTTCGACCTGGCGTTGGCCATCGCATTCGCGGTCGGCGCGGTCCGCCCGGCCTTGTCGGCCGGCCTCGCCTGGCCGTGCGCCATCGCGGCCGCCGGGCTGGCGGGAACCGCGATCGTCGACCTGATAGCCGGGCAGACTTTTGGCGCCGACGAGGCGCAGCACCTGGTCGCCGTGGCCGGCGCCGTGCTGCTGTGCTGGCAGGCCCGCACCGTCAACAGCCCCGCGGAACCGGTCCTGGCGGCTGGGCCGCCCGGACAGTCCGGCCCGTTGTTCGAGGTGCCGCTGCCCGGGGCGGCATATCCAGCCGCGGGCCGACGGCAGGAGATCCCGCGGGAGTCGGCTGAAGGCGGCACCGAGGCGGTCGCGTGACGGAGCCTGCTGCCGGGCCCGGCATTCGGGAAACCGTCCTGACCATTGAAGGCATGACGTGCGCGGCGTGCGCGGCGAGGGTCCAGAAGAAGCTCAACGGCCTGCAGGGCGTGTCCGCCGCGGTGAACTACGCGACCGGCACGGCCCGGGTCACCACGCCCGCCGGCCTGCCCGCGCGGGAACTGGTCGCGGCGGTCGAGCGGGCCGGGTACACGGCCAGGGAGCCGGAAGGCGGCCAGCCGGGGGACGAGGACGCCGCGGACGAACGGGACGCCGCGCGGGATGCCGCTTACCTGAAGCGCCGCCTGTTCGTCGCGCTGGTGTTCTTCGTCCCGCTGACCGACCTTTCGCTGATGCTCTCGCTGATCCCGTCCCTGCGGTTCGCCGGCTGGCAGTGGCTGCTGGTGGGCTGCGCGGCGCCGGTCGCGCTGTGGTGCGCGTGGCCGTTCCACCGGGCGGCGCTGAAGAACGCGCGGCACGGCGCGGCGTCGATGGACACGCTGGTCTCGCTGGGCATCATCGCGGCCTGCGGCTGGTCGGTGTACGCGATGTTCGTCCTCGATCGCGCCGAACGCGGCGGCAGCTTCTGGCAGCTGCTGATCCACGCTTCCGGCGGCGGGATCTACCTGGAGACTGCCGCTACGGTCACCACGTTCCTGCTGGCCGGACGGCTGTATGAGGCACGGGCACGGCGTGTCGCGGGCCAGGCGATGCGCGAGCTGGCGGCCGCCGGGGCCAGCGACGCGGGCCTGCTCGGGCCGGACGGCACCGAGTGGCGGGTCCCGGCCGGCAGCCTGCGGCCCGGGGACAGGTTCGT
>NZ_JBARCR010000447.1:0-12547 GCF_049794275.1 Trebonia sp. | reverse complement strand
TTGATGAGCGGGTCTTGCTCGGCGAGCTGAGTGATGGCGGCGTGCAGGCGTGGTTTGCCGCGCGGATCACGGGCCACGATGGCGGTCTCCAGCGTCGGCGGCGCGAAATAGTGCCGGTCCGCGTTGTCCGGTGGGATCCCGATCACGTCGCCGATCTGGATCTCCGCCAGGCCCGACAGCCTGGCGATCTGGCCGACGGTGACCGAATCGCTGCGCACTGCTGTACCGTCGGCGAAGACGCTGATGGCGGTCACCTTGCCGTCGCGGCCGCGGCCGAACCGCACGCGGTCCCGGACCGCGATCATGCCTGAGAACATGCGGGCGTAGGCGATCTTGTCGCCGGCGGCCCTGCGTTCGACCTTGAACACACGGCCCGAGACCGGTCCGCTGGCATCACCGCTCGCTGCGGGCAGCAGCTCGGCGAGCCCGCGCAGCAGCTCGTCGACGCCCGCGCCGGTGATGGCGGACCCGAAATACACCGGGTGTACCAGCGTGTCCCTGACCTGCGCAGCCAGCCTCTCCCGCAGCCAGTCCCGCGGCATCGCGGCTTTGCCGTCGAGGTAAGCGGTGAGGACTGCGTCGTCGTGCTCGGCAAGCATCTCCGCCAGCCGCGAGCCGGAAGCATCGCCGGACGGGACGAAGGCGGCCCCGCGCGTGCCCAGTCCGCTTACCGAGCCCATCGGGATGATCGCTTGTGTCAGCCGTTCCGCGATATCGCCTATCAAGCGCTCATAGCCTGCCCCGCGCCGGTCGATCTTGTTGACGAAGAACAGCACCGGGACGCGCAGTCGCCGCAGGGCACGCCACAGGATGCGCGTTTGCGGCTGGACGCCCTCGACGGCCGACACCACCAGGACGACACCGTCCAACACGCTCAGCGCGCGCTCCACCTCGGCCACGAAATCCGGGTGGCCGGGCGTGTCGATCAGGTTGACGGTGGTGTCATCGACGGTGAACGAGACGACGGCGGACTTGATCGTGATTCCGCGCTGCCGCTCCAGCGCCAGCGAATCCGTCTGCGTCGTGCCGGCATCGACGCTGCCTGGCTCGTCGATGACACCAGCGCAGTAGAGCAGGCGCTCCGTCAGCGTTGTCTTGCCGGCGTCAACATGTGCGAGGATCCCCAAGTTCAGTATTCCGCGAGGCACACGCCACATCCTCCGAATAGGCCCACAGACGCTCTTCGATGGACACAGACGCTCCTCGCATCACTGACTCCTCCGGATTCATAGGACCAGCGGGCCTTCGCTGACTTCGGATGCCACGCATCGTAACCTCGTGGTTTGCGCGGGCGCATTCGATTTTCACGGGCGCTCGCTTGAGCAGGGTCTCACCTCGTGCACCTCGGTCAATGCCCCGACCCCGCCGGGTTACGAGGACTGAGGCCGCTGATCGGTGAAGCGCGCCAGGAGCAGCTCGAGCCTGCGGTCCTGTTGTCCGGCGGGGAGCCTCCCGCCGCGCGTGAGCGTAACGAGACCGTGCAGGGCGGCCCAGATGGTCTCGGTCAGCAGCCCTAGGTCGTCGCCGCGGGCGTACGGGCGGACAGCTTCGGCCAGCTCGTCGAAGCCTGCGCGCAGGGCAGGCGGGGCCTGAGGGGTGGCGAATGGCAGGTCGACGGTCTGGCCGAACATCGCGTCATAGACCGCCGGGTGCCGGTCGGCGAACGCGGTGTAGACCGCGCTGATAGCGGCCAGGGCGCGGTGGGTGTCTGGCGCCGCGGTCCGGGCTGCGCGCAGTTCATCGGCCAGCTCGGCGAACCCTTCTACGGCGACGGCCGCCATGATCGCGTCCATGCCCTTGAAATGGCTGTAGAGCACCGGCTGGCTGTATTCGATCCGCTCGGCCAGCCGCCGGGTCGTGACCGCCTGCCAGCCCTCGGCCTCCGCCAGTTCCCGGGCCGCCGTGATGATCAGTTTCTCGCGCTGTGCGCGCTCGCGCTCGCGGCGCGTCAGAATCGGCATACTCAAATTCTAGCACTGCTAGCGTTTCTGTCGATGCTCTGCTAGCATCGCTCTTGTTCCTAGCAACGCTAGAAGATGGAGAGAGCCATGCTCACCCCCCTCGCCTACGGTCTGGCTGTCGTCCTCGACCTGTTCATCCTGTTCATCGGGGGCCGCTTCCTGGTCGTGCCCCGTGCCGCAGCCGCCGCCTATGGTGTCCCGGCGAAGAAGGACGGCGACCCCGCCTACCTGACGATCAAGGGCCTGCGCGACGGCGCCTACGGCCTGGTTGGCCTGGCCCTGCTGGCCTTCGCCGGCGCCCATGCCGAGGCCTGGTTCATGCTGGTCGTCGCGCTGGTGCCGCTGGGTGACGCCGTGATCGTACTGCGCAACGGTGGCACGAAGGCGACCGCGTTCGGCATCCACTTCGCGACCGCCGTGGTCGTCCTGCTCAGCGCCGCCCTGCTCTTCGCCGTCTAACCTCGACCCGGCGCCGCAAATCGCACTCACCACAGAAAGGATCCGAACATGTCGCTAGCCGGCCCCAGCTTCACCGAGTCCGTGATCGTCCGCTCCGCCGACGCCGAGGTCGTCGGCCGAGCCCCCACCACCATCCGCCTGCTGGCCGACGCCAGCTCCACCGGCGGTGCCCTATCCACCCAGCGCGTCACACTCAGCGGCGGCGCCGACGGCGCCAGGCCGCACCACCACGCCGGCTCCGTCGAGCTGTTCTACCTCCTCGACGGCACCGCCCAGCTCCTGTCGGGAGACCGGGTCATCACCGCCGAACGCGGAGACCTCGTCATCGTCCCGCCGGGCCTCGCCCACGCCTTCGCCGCCGCCCCGGGCCACGACGCCGACATCCTCATCGTCATCACACCGGGTGTGGAGCGCTTCGAGTACTTCCGCCACCTCGAACGCATCGCGTACGGCAAGCAGCCCCCCGAGTCCCTGCTTGAGGTCCAGGAACTCTACGACACCTACTTCCAGTCCAGCGCCCCCTGGAACCAGGCCCGGGCCTTATCAGCCGCGGGTGACGCGGCGGAGGTATTCCACGCGGTTGAGCGGGTTGTCGTCAGTCCGTGGCCAACCCGAGGACCGCCTGCACCGTGCCGTCACGCCTCGTAGCGGACTGGCCCGGCGTGCACCACCTTCCCGTTGACCACGGTCAACGCCGAGTAGATCTGTTTCAACGCTTCGTCCGGCACGGCGAAGTAGTCGGCGCTCGGCACGACCACGTCCCCGCGCCTACCCACCTCCAGCACCCCGAGCAGGTCGCCGTCCGGCGGCCCCAGCCCTGCGGGCGGGCCGACGAACCAGGTGTTGCCGTTGGTGTAGTGGAACAGGGCCTCCTGCCTGGTGGCGTGCTGGCCGGGGTTGATCTGCTGGCCCAGCACGTTCAACCCCGTGGTGGCGTAGTACATCTGCACCCACGGAATGAACACCGACACGTCCGCCGCGTCGGAGTCCATGCCCACCGGGATCCCGTTGCCGAACAGCGTCCGGTAGGCCGGTCCTCCGGGAGTGCTGCCGAGGCTGGTGCCCTGCAGGTACTGCCATCCGGAAGCCGTGACGCCTGCTCCCAGGGCCTTCAGCCGGTTCAGGTACGGCTCGGTGACGTAGTTGGCGTGGGCGATCATCCAGCGCAGGTCGGTGATCGGGTACTTGGCGTTGGCCATCTCGTACGCCTGGACCTGCCCTGGGTAGTCCGTCTGCGTGATGGACTGGCACTCGGCCCGCCAGCGGTTCTCGGCCAGGAGCAGGCAAGCGTCCTGGAAGACGGCGCCCGGCGCGAACTGGTCGCCGGCGATCCATTCGCCGATGCCCCCGGTCGCGACCATGTCGTTGCCGTTGAACTGCAGCGAGTTCAGCACCCGCTGGGTGAGGGTGGGCAGGCTCGTCGTGGTGTCCATGTGCAGCCAGTTGATCCGCATCCGGACGGTTCCCTGGCCCGCGGCGTATACGGCCATCGCCGGGATGTTGTAGGTGAAGTTGTCCTCGGTCGCGACGTTGTCGGCCGGGCTGTTCGTGGTCTGGAAGGCGCCGGTCTCGATGTTCGTGGTCAGGCCGATACTCGCCAAGTAGGCGAACGCGTCGCGGAATCCCCGCATCCGCTGGCCGAACGTGAGCGTCTGCCGCAGCGCGAACGTGGCACGTCCGGTCTGCTCGCCTTCGGCGATGGACCCGTCGGCGCCCACCGTGACCGGGTACGGCTGCGCGCTAGTGAAGAACGCCTTGCCGAGCGAGTTCGTCACCGACGGGCCGGTGAAGTTGACCGTCAGGTACACCGGATGGTCCGGGACAGCCGCGTCCAGTTCGGCCAGCGTGGGCAGCCGCTGCTCCTTGAGCTGCTCGGGGACGATGTCTCCCATGGTCGTGATGAAGCTGTCCGGAGCGCCCGATGCCGGCGGCGACGGGCTCTTCGGGATCGAGCGCGCGCGTGCCCGGTAGATGGCTAGCACGTCCGCGATCGAGGCCGCGTATTCGAGCGGCGTGTGGTGGCCCGGCCGGTTGCCGAGCAGCGAGACGTGGTTCGTGGCGTCGATGATCCCCGGGCACGCCATCTGGCCGCGAAGGTCGATGGCCTGCGGCCCCGGGCCGCCGCCGAACTGCCGCATCGCGGCGCCGAGGCTGCCGCCGGTGTAGGCGATGGTCCCGTCCTGGATGGCGACGACCTCGACGATGTCGTCGCGGTCGTTCATCGTGTGGATCCTGCCGTTGTACAGGACAAGATCACCCTCGTACGATTCGGCGGAACCCGGTGGCCCGCCGCCGGGGCCAGCAGGAAACTCGCTCGCGTCCGCCTCGCCCGCGGCGCCGAAGCCGACCATGGCGGCCGTGCCGGCCGCGGCGCCCGCCACGAGGGCGGCCCGTCGTGACAACCCCTTACGCTCACCATGTTCATTCACAAACACAGACATACGCACGCAGACGATTCCCGTCAATAAGTTGCAAAAAGCAATTTTCCCGAACGCACGCGTGGTTCCACTCGTCTGGCCGGCTTGCTCCCGGATTCGGCGGACCTTCGGGAGTCGTCTAGGGGACGTTCCGAATAACTAGTCGTCGAGGACGGAAAGGTCGAGGCGGCGGATGCGGTCCGGGTCGACGATCGAATTTATTTCCACGACCTTGCCGCCCGAGACGGTGAAGCCCATGACCGCGACCGGCTGCCCGCCCAGGGTGATGACCACGCCCGCGGCCCCGTTCACCAGCACCGGGTGCTTCGGCGCGGCGATCGACGCGATCGCCAGCGTCTGGCGCGCGACGGTTGCCGCACCGTGCAGCACCCCGGAAGGGATCAGGGCCCCCGCCCCTGCGTCGATCCGGGACACCACGTCCGGGTCGAGGACCGCGACGAGCGCGTCGAAGTCGCCGCCGTGCGCCGCGGCGAAGAAGGCGTCGACCACTTCCCGCTGGCGGGCGACATCGCGGTCGGGGGAGTGGACGTCAGCGCCTCGCACCCGCCGCCGGGCCCGGCTGGCAAGCTGCCGCGCCGCGGCCGGGGAACGGTCGACCATGGGCGCGATCTCCTCGAACGGCAGCCCGAACGTGTCGTGCAGCACGAACGCCAGCCGCTCCGCGGGAGTCAGCGTTTCCAGCACCACCTGCAGCGCGAGCCCGACTGAGTCGGCCAGCAGCGCTTGGTCCTCGGGATTCAGCTCGTCCGCGCGGGTGATGACCGGGTCGGGCACGTGCGCGTCCAGGGGCTCCTCGCGCCGCGCGTTACGGGAGCGCAGCGCGTTCAGGCACACCCGCGCGACGATCGTGGTCAGCCAGGCGCTGAGGTTATCGACCTCACTCGCGTCTGCCCGCGCGACGCGCAGCCAGGCTTCCTGGACGGCGTCATCGGCCTCCGTGAGCGAGCCCAGCATCCGGTAGGCGACCGCGCGCAGGCGCCCCCGGTTCGTCTCGAAACCCTCAGTCAGCCAGTCAGGCGAAGCCATCGGTCACACTCCCTGGTCGCGGCGTGTCGCATAGGTGACACCTCGAATCCAAGCGATGTGACAAGGAAGTCATCATGAACGGACCGTCAATGACCGCACCGGCACTACTAGATCTGCTGAAGGGCGGGACCCTGACCGGTGAATGGGTCCTGGATCCGCGCAACTCCAGCATCCGGCTGAAGAGCAAGTCCATGGGCGTGATTCCGGTGAAGGGGATCTTCCGCGAGGTTAGCGGCAGCGGCACCATCTCTCCGGACGGCAAGGCCACCGGCACCCTCCTGGTGGCCGCCGCGTCCATCGACACCCAGAACACCAAGCGCGACACCCACCTGCGTTCGGCCGACTTCTTCGACAGTGACAACTATCCGGACATCAGCTTCACCGCCGACGATATCCGGCCGTCCGCACAGGGGGTTGCCGTGACCGGCGCGCTGACCATTCGCGGCCGTACCCAGCCACTGTCGTTCGATGCCCGTGCGTCTGTCCCGGGCGACGGCGAGGTCTGGCTCGACGCCGAGGTCCGCGTCCACCGCGCCGACTTCGGCATCACCTGGAATGTGCTGGGCATGGTCTCGCAAATCAGCACCCTCACCGTCCACGCCGTGTTCACCCGGGGGTGACCGAATGAGCGGCGACTTTCAGGCCATCGCCGATCGCGTCGAGATCGAGGCGCTGCGCGGCGAGTTCACCGACTCGGTGATGATGCGCGACTACGACCGCGTCGCGTCGCTGTTCACGTCCGGCGGCGCGCTGCGAATGCCGAACGTCCCCGTCGAACTCACCGGCCAGGAACAGATCCGCGAGTGGGGCGGGCGGGTGCCGAAGTTCGTGGAGTTCCTCGTGCAGAACACCCACCCGGGCATCATCCAGCTCGACGGCGACGCCGCGTCCGGCCGAGCGTACATGTCAGAGGTCATCCGCCTGCTCGACGGCACCTCGGAGCTGAACTACGCCATCTACCACGACCGCTACCGGCGCACCGCGGACGGCTGGAAGTTCACCGAGCGCGTCTACGAGGTCCGCTACCACGACACCAGCCCGCTAGCGGGCTCGCCGCCGACTCCGAACCGCGTGGACGTCAGGATGGCGGGGCGACCGTCGCGTCCTGACCGGAGCGGGCCAGCGCGTCCGCGACGAACCCGTTGGCCCCGCGCACCACCTGGGCATGCGTCAAGGTACGGCTAGGAACAGGTCGGTGGCAGCAGCCGCCAGTTTGCGCGGATCGGCGTGGCACGGCAGGCTAACTGATGTCAGCAGCAGGATCGGCAGGAGGGTCGGCCAAGCGGATGGGCGGGCAGGAGCCAGCGGGGAAGAGTGTGCCGTTCGACACGAGCGTGCCGCACATCGCGCGGGTGTATGACTATTGGCTCGGCGGCAAGGACAACTTCGAGGCCGACCGGGTGGCCGCCGAGCAGGTCGTCGCCACGTTCCCCGACGTGCTAGTCAGTGTCCGGGCGCAGCGGGCGTTTCTCGGCCGGGCGGTGCACTACCTGGTGGAAGAGGCGGGCATCCGGCAGTTCTTGGACATCGGCACCGGCCTGCCCGCGGGCAACAACACCCACGAAGTCGCCCAGAAGATAGCGCCGGAGACCCGGGTTGTCTACGTGGACAACGACCCGATCGTGCTCCTGCACGCCCGGACGCTGCTGGCCGGCAGCCCGCAGGGCGCGACCGCTTACATCGATGCGGATTTTCGTGACACCGGGAAGATCCTGGCCGAGGCGGCCGGTGTGCTGGACTTCAGCCAGCCGGTCGCGGTGATGATGCTCGGGCTGCTGCACTGTGTCCCGGATGAGTACGATCCGGCCGCGCTCGTGGCCCGGGTGATGGCCGCCGTGTCGCCGGGTAGCTACCTGGTCATCGCGCATCCGGCCAGTGACGTCGCCGAGCAGCTGTCCCGTTCCATGGGCGACTACAACAAGCAGGCGGCCGCCCCGCTCACCGCCCGCAGCTATGCCGAGGTCTCCCAGTTCTTCGTCGGCCTGGACCTGGTCGAGCCGGGTCTAGTCCAGCTGCACCGGTGGCGGCCCGGAACCGGTGAGGTCGGCGAGGGTCGCGAGCTAGCGAACTACGGCGGGGTAGGGCGGAAACCGTAGGCCCGGGTCTCCGGTAGATAGTCAGGGCAGCCCGATCTGCTCCGTATGCGGCAGTGCGAGTTCGTATGCCTGCAGAGTGACCCCAGGCATAGGGGAGAAGTCGAGTTCCGGGGTCCTGGAGAAACCAATCGTCGTGTAGAGGTGCTGCGCGGCCTCCATCTCCGGCCGCGTGCACAGTCGCAGCCGCCGTACCCCGCGCTGTTCGGCACGCTCGATGACGGCCGCCAGCAGTTTGCGCCCGACGCCATGTCCCTGCGCGGACGGGATCACCGCGAACGCCCGGATATCCGCCTCTGTGTCGTCCTTCGCGAGCTCGTTTGCCGGGACGAACGCCTCGAGAGTGACCGTTCCGAGGATGCCGTTCCCCGCCTCGTCAGCGGCTACTAGCACTTCGTCGCCGCCACGGAACCCCAGTGCCCGCAGTGGCTCGGCGTACCCGCTCCCCGCGGGCAGCAGCCCCAGAGCTCGGTAGGCCGTGACCCGCAGCTCGCCGACCGCCGCGTGCTCGTCCGGTCGCGCATCCCGTATGATCACGCGCCGCACGATATCAGCACGTTCGCGCACGTCCTGGTCACCGCGGGACCGCCTGGCCCGCGGGGCTACCCGGCAGAGGTACAACCGTCTGTTGTCATGTCTTGACGGATTGTAAGTTCAAGCGAAGAATCGACTGGGATCCGTTAACAATGGGGTGCGGAATACCTGGAGGTGTCGACGGTGCGTGCCACTGTCCTGCTAGGTCGGGGAAGTCACCGGAAGCGCCGCGTGGTGACCGCCGTCGCCGCCGTGAGCCTGGCCGGATTGCTAGGCGTCCCGGCCGCGGCGGCACAGGCCAGCGGGGGCGCACTGCGCGCGGCGCCTAGCTCGTGCCCGTGGGTGACCTCCACCGCCCCGATCGCCCAACGGGTCGCGCAGCTCATGGGGAAGATGTCCACGTCCCAGAAGATCAGCATGGTGGAAGGCCATGGGACTTCCAACCCGTACGTGTTCTACACACCGGCGATCTCCTCGCTGTGCATCCCTGCGGTCGGGATGGAAGACGGCCCGGCCGGGGTGGCCGACGGGCTCACCGGCGTTACTCAGCTGCCTGCGGGCGCGACGCTGGCCGCGACCTGGGACCCGTCGATGGCGCAGCAGTACGGCGAGGTGATCGGTGCCGAGGAGTTCGGCAAGGGCGCCAGCATTAACCTCGGCCCGACGGTGAACATCGACAGGGACCCGCGCTGGGGCCGGTCGTTCGAGGCGCTCAGCGAGGACCCATATCTCAACTCCGCCCTCGACGTCCCCGAGATCAACGCCGTGCAGGCCCAGGACGTCATGTCGCAGGTCAAGCACTTCGACGCGTACAACCAGGAGACGTACCGGAACACGTCGGCCGACAACGTGATCGTGGACGAGCGGGCGCTGCAGGAGATCTACATGCCGTCGTTCGACGCGGCGGTGACGCAGGCTAACTCCGCGTCGGTGATGTGCGCCTACTCATGGGTCAACGGCAACGCAAGCTGCAACAACTCGTTCCTGAACAACACCGTGCTGCGCGACCAGTGGGGCTTCCCCGGCTTCGTGACCTCCGACTACGGCGCGCTGCACTCGACCCAAGGGGCGCTGCAGGGCACCGACCAGGAGCAGCCAGAGAACACCTACTACGGCACAGCGCTGCAAACCGCCATCAAGAAGGGAACCATCCCGCTCAGCGCGCTGAACACCATGGTCCAGCGCGTCCTGACCGAGATGTTCCAGTACAACCTGTTCAACCAGCCGCGGACGGGCTCCCCCTCGGCCACGGTCACCACGCCAGCGGACGTCGCAGTGGCCACGTCGGTAGCCGAAGAAGGCACCACGCTGCTCAAGAACGCCGGCTCGGCCCTGCCGCTGTCCGCCACCAACGGCGGCACCATCGCGGTGATCGGGCCGTCCGCGTCCGTCTCGCCCACCTATGCGGGCGGCGGCAGCGCCTACGTGATCCCGTCCTCGACGGTGACTCCGCTGGCCGGCATTCAGGCCGCGGCCGGATCCGGCACGAACGTCACCTACTCCCAGGGCCTGCCCGCGGACGCGTCCCTGCCGGCTATCCCGTCCAGCAACCTGTCACCGGCCTACTCATCCACCCCGTCCGGCGGCAGCTACACCGGCACGCTGACCGCGCCGACGACCGGCACCTACGTCCTCGCCATCACCAATCCGTGCAACTGCTACACCCCGACGTACCTGTCCCTGAACGGGCAGCAGATCATCGATGACCCGAGCACACCGCCGGTGCACACCTACTCCGTCGCGGTCAGCCTCACCGCCGGGCAGACGTACAAGCTGTCGATCAGTGGTCAGTCGTCGCAGCTGCTGTGGGGCACGCCGACGGCGCTGGCGCCGAGCATCAGCGCGGCGGTCACCGCGGCCCAGTCGGCGTCTGCCGCCGTGGTCGTCGTCTCCGACGACACCGAGTCCGAGGCCGCCGACCGGCCGTCGCTGAACCTGCCGTCCGCCCAAGACGAGCTGATCTCGGCGGTCGCGGCGGCCAACCCGCACACGATCGTGGTGATTGACGCGGGCGCGCCGGTCGCCATGCCGTGGCTGTCCCAGGTAGCGGGCGTGCTCGACGCCTGGTACCCCGGCCAGACCAGCGGGACCTCCCTGGCCAGCGTCCTGTTCGGCCAGACCAACCCTAGCGGCCACCTGCCGGTGACGTTCCCGGCCAGCCTCAGCCAGATGCCGACCAGCAGCCCCGCGCAGTTCCCCGGCAACGGCAGCACAGTGCAGTACTCCGAGGGCATCGACGTCGGCTACCGCGGGTACGACGCGGGCAATCTCACGCCGCTGTTCCCGTTCGGCTTCGGGCTGTCGTACACGACGTTCTCGTTCAGCAACCTGCAGATCAGCCCGGCCAGCGGGAACGGCACGCAGAACGAGCAGGTGACCGCGACGGTCACCAACACCGGCACGCGCGCGGGAAGCGACGTCGCGCAGCTGTACCTGGGGGATCCGTCCGGCGCGGGCGAGCCGCCGCGTCAGCTCGCCGGGTTCCAGCGAGTGTCGCTGGGCGTCGGCCAGTCGACGCAGGTGTCGTTCACCATCACGCCGCAGCAGGAGTCCTGGTGGAACGACTCGGCCAACGGCTGGTCGCAGACCGAGGGCACCTACAACGTCTATGTGGGCGACTCCTCGGACCCGTCCGGCCTGCCGCTGTCGGGCTCGTACACCATGGCGGCCACCCCAGCCGCCCGCCAGGCCACGGTCACCGCTCCCGCCACCATGACGCCTGGCCAGGCGTCAACGGTGCAAGTCCAGCTGAGTGCTGGTGGCGACGAGACGTTGCCGGACGCCCAGCTAGCGCTGCAGCTCCCACAAGGCTGGACCGCGACGGCCGTCGGGCCGACGAGCTTCACGTCGGTCGCGCCCGGCACGGCCCTGACCGCGACCTTCCAGGTGACACCGCCCAGCTATGCGCCTAACGCGAGCGCCGTCGTGCACGCCACGGCCACGATGGACTCCTTGACGCGGGAGGCCGGTGTCACCGTCACGGTGTCTTGACCGAAGGCACCACCGTTAGTCGCCGAGGACCGAAAGGTCAAGGCGGCGGATGCGCTCCGGGTCGACGATCGAATTCATTTCCACGATCTTGCCGCCCGAGACGGTGAAGCCCATGACCGCGACCGGCTGCCCGCCTGCTCGACGGCACCTCGGAACTGAACTACGCCATCTACCACGACCGCTACCAGCGCACCGCGGACGGCTGGAAGTTTACCGAGCGCGTCTACGAGGTCCGCTACCACGACACCAGCCCGCTAGCGGACTCGCCAGCGAACGCACCCTGGGGCGTTCAGGATGGCGGGGCGACCGTCGCGTCCTGACCCGAGCGGGCCAGTGCGTCCGCGACGAACCCGCTGGCCTTCACCGTCTCGACGAACTCCGTCAGGAACGCGATGCCCGCGTCTGTCCGGTTCTTCGTGGTGGCGACCGCCTGGCGGATCTGCATGAAGCGCGGCTCGACCAGCCGTAGACCGGGGTGGCTTGCGACGTGCCGGGATAGCGGCTGGCGGATTCCCGCCACCGCCTCCAGCCCCTGCTCGCGGAAGACATCCATCCCGTCGGCCCCGCGCACCACCTGGGCATGCGTCAAGGTGCGGCTGAGGAACAGGTCGTACGCCGATCCCTCATTCACGCCCACCCGGACGCCTGGGCGATCCACCTCGGCGGCGGTCGTGATCGGTGATCGGTCGGGAACCGCGTACACGCCCTCGATGATGACGTAGGGAGCAGTGAAGGACACCTCGGCCTCCCTGGCCGGCTCGATGGCGAGGAACGCGACGTCCGCGGCGCCCGCAACCAGCGCCGCGAGCGACTTGCGCGCTGCGTCGAAGCAGGTGAAGGAGACCGGCACGCCGAGACGGGCGGCGATCTCACAGGCCAGGTCGACCGTCACCCCCGTCGGCTCATCGCTCGTGCGCTGGGCCAGGACCGGGTTGCCGAGGTTGATCGACGCCCGCAGCACACCAGTCGGGGCCAGGTCCGCGACAACGGCCGGATCTGTCACTAGACGCTCCTTCGGTCACGAGGGCAACACAGACGCAAGATC
>NZ_JBARCR010000446.1:0-7861 GCF_049794275.1 Trebonia sp. | reverse complement strand
AGCCGGGCTGGCCAGGATAGCCCGGCCTGGGCGCCTGGGCCGGCTGGGGTGCCGGGGCTGGCTGCCGGCCTGGCGCGGCGAAGCCTGGCCTGGACGGCTGCGGCGCGAAGAAGTCCTGCAGGGCGGGATCCATGCGCGCGGTGTAGTCCTGGACGGCGTACTCCTGGTCCGCGTCGCTCCGGGCGGTCCCGGCCGCGTGGCGGCCCGTGTGGCTGGGTTGCGCGTGACTGGGTTGCGCGTGACTGGGTTGCGCGTGGTCCCGCGGCTCGAACTGCTGGCTGGGCTGGCCCCAGTCCGCTGGCGGGTAGTCCTCTTGCGGGAGCCCAAGGGAGGCTCCCGTGCCGGGACGGTGCTGGGCGTTGGAGCCGTGCTGCCCGCTGGCGCCGTTGCTGTAGCCGCCCTCGCCCTGGTCCTGGGCCCAGAGGTCCTCGGGGTCATAACCGGGGAAGCTCGGCTGGGCGGACTGCCCTTGCCGCCCGGGCTGACCGTAGGAGTGCCGGCCGTTACCCGGCCGGGACCGCCCGGAGTCCTCCGAGTCAGGGAAGCCCGGTGTGCTGTCGCTGACCCCGCCTTCGGGATCCCAAGTGGGCCTGGAGGCGTTCCAGCCGCTCATGTGCGCTCTCCCCCAGTCGTGGTCGCACAGGAAACTGTGCCCTGACTAATTCCCCGAGAGTACCGAGGGCCAGCCCAGGTGAGAGGCATTACGGGCAAACTGAGGGCAGCACTTCCAAACTGCTGCGCGCCGCCGCCACCGAGCGTCAGGCGGACTTTTCCCTGGGTGTGCGGCGGGAGACGTCGCGCGGCACCAGCGTCGGGTTGACGTTTTCCAGAACGGCTTCCCTGGTGATGACAACCCGCTCGACGTCCTTGCGACTCGGCACCTCGAACATCACCGAGAGCAGCACTTCCTCCATGATCGCGCGCAGGCCGCGGGCGCCGGTGCCACGCAGCAGCGCCTGGTCGGCTATCGCCTCGATGGCGTCCTGGGAGAACTCGAGGTCCACGCCGTCCAGCTCGAACAGGCGCTTGTACTGCTTGACGAAGGCGTTGCGCGGCTCAGTGAGGATCTGGATGAGCGCCTCACGGTCGAGGTTGTGCACGCTGGTGATGACCGGGAGACGGCCGACGAACTCGGGGATCATGCCGAACTTGAGCAGGTCCTCCGGCATCACCTCGGCGAAGGCGTCCGCGATGACGTGCTTGCTGCGGACCCGCAGCACGCCGTTGAAGCCGATGCCGTTGCTGCCGGACCGCTGCTCGATGATCTTCTCCAGGCCGGCAAACGCGCCACCGCAGATGAACAGCACGTTGGTGGTGTCGATCTGGATGAACTCCTGGTGCGGGTGCTTGCGGCCGCCCTGCGGGGGGACGCTGGCGGTGGTGCCCTCCAGGATCTTCAGCAGCGCCTGCTGCACGCCCTCGCCGCTCACGTCCCTGGTGATGGACGGGTTCTCCGACTTGCGGGCGATCTTGTCGATCTCGTCGATGTAGATGATCCCCGTCTCGGCCTTCTTGACGTCGTAGTCGGCCGCCTGGATCAGCTTGAGCAGGATGTTCTCGACATCCTCCCCGACGTAGCCCGCCTCGGTGAGCGCGGTGGCGTCGGCGATCGCGAACGGGACGTTGAGCAGCCTGGCGAGGGTCTGGGCAAGCAGCGTCTTGCCCGAGCCGGTCGGGCCGAGCAGCAGGATGTTGGACTTGGCAAGCTCCACGTCATCGCTGCCCTGGCGCTCACCGCCGGACTGGATGCGCTTGTAGTGGTTGTACACCGCGACAGAGAGCGCCTTCTTGGCCTTATCCTGGCCGATCACGTACGAGTCGAGGAACTCGTAAATCTCGCGCGGCTTCGGCAGGCTGTCCCATTTGAACTCGGACGGCTCGGAGAGCTCTTCCTCGATGATCTCGTTGCAGAGGTCAATGCACTCATCGCAGATGTACACGCCTGGACCGGCGATGAGCTTCTTGACCTGCTTCTGGCTCTTTCCGCAGAACGAGCACTTCAGCAGGTCGCCACCGTCACCGATGCGTGCCACCCAGTTTCTCCTTTACATGGGGCCGCCGGCCACGGCCCGGTTCCCCGGGCCGGGCACGACGGGCATGTCCCGCCATGCCGTCATGCGCTTGCTCTATGACGGTACCGCCTTCGGAGGTCCGATGGACCAATCAAACCCCCTCAGCGGCCCGGGAGGGAAGAGGTGAAATCCTCCGTATCCCTCCTTGCTAGTGCGACACTACCTCCGGGATGCGCTCCGACCCCCTCTTGAGGATGGTCAGCACCTCGTCGATCAGGCCGTATTCCTGGGCATCGGCGGCTGTCAGGAACTTGTCCCGCTCGATGTCGCGCCGGACGACCTCCTCGTCCTTACCGCTGTGCCGGGCAAGGATGACCTCCATCGCGGCGCGCATCCTGAGGATCTCCCTGGCCTGGATCTCCATGTCGCTGGACTGCCCATAGCCGCCTTCCGTGGCGGGCTGGTGGATCAGGATCCTGGCGTTCGGCAGGGCCATCCGCTTGCCCTTGGTGCCCGCCGCAAGCAGCACCGCGGCGGCGCTGGCCGCCTGGCCGATGCAGCAGGTGGTGATGTCGGGCTGGATGAACTGCATGGTGTCGTAGATCGCCATCATGGACGTCATCGAGCCGCCCGGCGAGTTGATGTACATGGTGATCTCGCGGTCCGGGTCGATGGCCTCCAGCGTGAGCAGCTGGGCCATGACGTCGTTCGCGGACGCGTCGTCGATCTGGACGCCGAGGAAGATGATCCGCTCCTCGAAGAGCTTGTTGTACGGGTTCATCTCCTTGATCCCGTACGAGGTGCGCTCGACGAAGGACGGCAGCACGTACCTCGACTGTGGGTACCGGCTGAGGTCGGTCACGGTCGTCTCCTAATCGTGGTTCGGCTGGGTGTCAGGACACGGGGCCCGCTGAGGGGACCTCGAGCGCGCTGCGGACCACGTGGTCGACGAAGCCGTACTCCTTGGCCTCGTCGGCGGTGTACCAGCGGTCGCGGTCCGCGTCCAGCTCGATCTGCTCGATGGGCTGGCCGGTGTGGAACGCGGTGCGCTCGAAGAGCGTGCGCTTGATGTAGAGCATCTGCTCGGCCTGGATCCTGATGTCCGAGGCCGTGCCCCCGATGCCGCCGGACGGCTGGTGCATCAGGATCGTGGCGTGCGGCAGCGCGTAGCGCTTGCCCCGGGCCCCCGCGGTCAGCAGGAACTGGCCCATCGAGGCGGCCATGCCCATCGCGTACGTGGCCACGTCGTTCGGCACGTACTGCATGATGTCGTAGATCGCCATGCCGGCATAGACCGAGCCGCCTGGCGAGTTGATGTACATGGCGATGTCGCGCCTGTCATCTTCGGCCGATAGCAGCAGGATCTCGGCGCAGATCCGGTTGGCGATGTCGTCGTCCACCTGCTGGCCGAGGAAGACGATCCGGTTCCGCAGCAAGCGCTGGAACAGCAAGTCCCCTGGCATCACGGGGGCGTCAGGGGTGGCCGTCCTTGCAGCTGGCTCAACTAGCAGAGGCTGTGTCACGTAGGTCACCTGCTCCGATCACTTCGGTGTCGATGATTGGACATTAACGCCACCGCGGAGCGACCTAGTCCGCCAGAGCCTGCTGTTCGCTACCGGCGCACGCCGCTAGGGGTCAGGCCTCGTCGGTGGTGTCCGCGGCGGCCTCGTCCGCGGGCGTCTCGTCGGTCTCAGCCTCAGACTCGATGGTGCCCGCGACGTCGACCGAGAGGTCGTCGACATCGATGTCGCCTTCGCCCTCCGCGGCGGCCTGGGCGGCGAGCATGCCGTCCACGTCGGAGTTGAGCGCCTCGATCTCGGCCTTGACGTCGACGTCGCGGCCCGCCTCGTCGGTCACCTTGACCCGCTCGGCGACGAGCGTGGCGGCCTTGCCGCGCAGCACCTCGGTCACCGCCGCGCCGAGCTGCCCGGACTCCGACAGCTGCCTGGCCAGCACCTCAGGCCCGACACCTATCCGCTGCGCCTGGTCGGCGACGAAGTACGACAGCTCGGCCTGGTTCACCGAGAGCTCCTCGGTGCGGGACACCTCGTCGAGGATGAAGCCCACCTTGACGGCGCGCTGCGACTGCTCGAGGAGCTCGGCGTTGAACTCCTCCTCCGTCTGCTCCCTGCTCTCCAGGTAGTCAGCGAGCGGCATGCCGACCTGCGCCAGCTGGTTGTCCACCGACTCGCGGGCGTGCTCCATCTCGTGCTCGACGTACTTCTCGGGCAGCGGGATGTCCACGCTGTCCACGAGCGCGTCGACGGCGCGGTCCCGCGCCTGGGTGGCCTGCCGCAGCCGCTTGACCCGCTCGAGCTGGCCGCGGGTGTCGGCACGCAGCTCGCCAAGGGTGTCGAACTCGCTCGCCAGCTGCGCGAAGTCGTCGTCCAGCTCAGGCAGTTCCTTGACCTTGACGCTCTGCACGGTCACCGTGACGTCGGCCTGCTGGCCGGCGGCGTCGCCGCCCGCGAGCTCGCTGGTGAAGGTCGACGAATCGCCCGCGGACATGCCGGCGAGCGCCTCGTCCAGGCCCTCGAGCATCGTCCCGCTGCCGATCTCGTAGGACAGTCCGCTCGCCTGCGCGTCCTCGATCGGCTCGCCGTCCACCGACGCCGACAGGTCGATGGTGACGTAGTCGCCGTCCTCCGCCGGGCGCTGCGCGGTCTTGAGCGACGCGAACCGCTCCCGCAGCGACGAGAGGTACTCCTCCACGTCGTCGGGGGTGACCTCGGCGTTCTCTACGGTGACGGACAGCCCGGACAGGTCGGGCAGCTCGAATTTGGGCCGCACCTCGACCTCGGCAGTGAACGTCAGCTCCTTGCCGTCTTCCAGCTGGGTGATGTCGACGTCCGGCTGGCCGAGGGTGAACACCTCGGCCTCCTGCACCGCCTTGCTGTAGAGCTCGGGCAGCGCGTCATTGACCGCCTCGGACAGCACCGCGCCACGGCCCACCCGCATGTCGATGACCTGCGGCGGCACGCGGCCGGGACGGAAGCCGGGGATGCGCACCTGCTGCGACACCTCACGGTAAGCCTTGTCCAGGCTCGGCTTGAGTTCCTCAAAGGAAACTTCGACGCTCAGCCGGACCCGGGTCGGGCTCAGCTCTTCGACGGCGGTCTTCACGGCGGGGTGACTCCAGGGACGTGGACGGTGACTGCGCGGAACCTGCGCAGAGAAAAGTGTACGGCGGATAAGTCTATGGCCTCGCGGGCCGGGCAGGCGTCAGCGCTTGCCGTCCCACCTGTCGGGGATCACCAGGTGCAGCACCCAGCTGACCACGGCGATGATGAGCGCGCCCGCCACGGCGGCCACGAAGCCCGTGACGTGGAACGGCAGCTTGAGCTGTCCCGCCACCCAGCTGGCGAGCCAGAGCAGCAGCCCGTTGACCACCACCGCGACGAGACCGAGTGTCAGCACGTAGAACGCGCAGCCGATCGTCTTGATGATCGGCTTGAGAAGCATGTTGATGATGCCGAAGATGATCGCGACGACCAGCAGCGTCCCGGCCTTCGCCGCGTCGCCGTGTCCCGCGACGACAATTCCGGGGACCACCCAGGCCGCGACGCCGAGCGCCGCCGCGGACACGAGGATCCGCAGGAGGATTGTCATGGCCCTTTTTCTACAGCACGAGGGTCCCTGTGCGCGGCCCGGTGACGAGACCGGAATGCCCCGGTAGCCAGGCAGGCCGCCAACGCAGGCCCGCGGTCCGGCGACGCCGGTGGCGGCTACTCCTCGCCAGGCAGGTACTGCGCGAGCAGCGCCAGGTCGGCGGGGCCGAGACGGTCGGCGGCGGTGTTGAGCTGATGCCAGTACGGGTAGATCAGCTCCGGCGCGCTCACCTTGTCGAGTGCCGCTCGCTCGTCGGCGCTGAGCAGCAGCGACGCCCCGCCCAGGTTGTCGAGGAGCTGCTCGTCGGTGCGCGCCCCGATGATCACCGACGTCACGGCCGGCCGGCCGAGCAGCCAGGCCAGCGCGACCTGGGCGGGCGACGCGCCGTGCGCGCCGGCGATGTCGACGAGTATCTCGACCGTGTCGTAGAGCTTCTCCCTGGTCCTGACCGGCGGCTCGTTCCACGTCCCGGAGACCTGCCGCGTCCCGCTCTCGGGAGAACCGTTACGCCGGTACTTGCCGGACAGCAGCCCGCCGGCCAGCGGCGACCACACCAGGATGCCGAGCCCCTGGTCGACGGCCAGCGGGACGAGCTCGTACTCGGCGTCCCTGGCCTCGAGGGAGTAGTAGACCTGCTGGGCGGCGAACCGCTCGAACCCGTGGCTGTCCGCGACCGCGAGCGCCTTCATGAGCTGCCAGCCCGCGTAGTTCGACGCCGCCAGGTAGCGCACCTTGCCCGCCGATACCAGTGAGTTCAACGCGGACAGCGTCTCCTCGAGCCGGGTCTGCCCGTCCCATTCGTGCACGTGATAGATGTCGATGTGGTCGGTGCCGAGGCGGCGCAGGCTCGCCTCGCACCCGGCGATGATGTGCTGCCGGGACAGGCCGGCGTCGTTCGGGCCGTCGCCCATAGCCATCCGCACCTTGCTGGACAGCAGCAGCGTGTCGCGGCGGCCCTTGATCACCTCGCCGGTGATTTCCTCGGCGAGCCCGCCGGAATACACGTCGGCCGTGTCGATCAGGTTCACCCCGGCGTCCAGGCACATGTCGACCTGCCGTCGCGCGCCGTCGATGCCGGTCGCCCCGACGGCGCTGAACCCGCCGCGCCCGCCGAACGTCATCGTGCCAAGCGTCAGCGCCGAGATCCGCAGTCCGCTGTGCCCGAGCTGCCGGTACTCCATTGACCCTCTCCTTCTGATCGCAGATATCTCGAACGTACAGCGCCCCCTCCTCCCGCATGGCCGCTGGGTAAGGGTAAAAGTTCTCTTGTGAGAGGCTCATCCGGCGGGCAGCTGCCGGTCCCTGACTGGCTATCGGAGGCCGTGCCCGACTGGCTGGCTAACGTGATGGGGCCGAAGAAGACGCCCATCCCCTGGCGGGAAATGATCCGGGCCGTGTTCGCGATCTGGGTGCCGCTCGCGGCAGGTTTCATCACCGGACGGCGGGAGATCGCCCTGCTGACCGCCATGGGCGGCCTGCTCAGCGTCATGATCGATCAGGGCGGCCCGTTCCGTGCCCGGCTGCGGCGGATAGGGACCGCCGCCGTCTTCGGCGGCGCGGTGGGGCTGACCATAGGCTCAGTGATCCACGGCCGCGGCTGGATCGCGGTGATCGCCCTCGTCGTGATCGCCGGCGTGTCGGCGATCCTGGCGCGGCTCGGCGCCGTCGGCTCGGCCACCGGGCTGCAGCTGCTGATCTACAGCGCACTCGGCCTCGGGCCGCTGGGCGCGCTGCGCCCGTGGTGGCACACCGCGCTCGGGTTCGTCGGCGGGGCGATATGGGGCCTGGTGCTGATCATGCCGGCCTGGCTGCTGTCGCCGCGGGGCGCGGAACAGCGCGCCGTCGCCGACGTCTACCACGCCATCGCCGACGGCCTGCGGGCGATCGGCACTCCCGAGGTCGTGAACACGCGCCGCGCGGTGACCACCGCCCTGAATACGGCGTACGACACGCTGCTGACCGGCCGGTCGGCGGCCAGCGGGCGCAACGAGCTGGACATGCGGCTGATGGCGATCCTCAACCTCAGCCACCAGATGGTGGAGGCCGCCACCGCGCTGCGCAGTTCCAGCGAGCGGCCGCCGCCGTGGGTCACCGACACCATCGACCGGCTCGCCGGCGCGGTGCTTACGCTGCGGCTGGACGAGACCGCGCCGTCGTTCATCCCGCCGCCGTGGTCGTCCTCTGCTGGCGCGCTCGCGCTGCGCGATGCGATGGTCGCGCTGGCCCGCTGCATCTCGGGG
>NZ_JBARCR010000445.1:0-4778 GCF_049794275.1 Trebonia sp. | reverse complement strand
CCGTCGGCGCGCCTGCCGCCCGCACCACGTCGAGCAGCGCCCCGGCGTCGATGGTGCCCGCGTCGAGGTTCGCGTGCCTGTCGGCGCCCGAATCGAACTCGTCCCGTGAGTTGTTGCAGTGCACCAGGTCGATCCGGCCGGTGATCGCCTTGACCCGGTCCACCACGTCCGCCAGGTCGATGCCCGCCGAATAGGCGTGACAGGTGTCCAGGCAGAATCCGACCTCGCCGCCATCGCCCGCGGCTGAGCTGACCGCCTCCCACAGCCGCGCGATGGCGTCAAGCGACCTGGCCATCGCGCCGTTGCCGCCCGCGGTGTTCTCGATCAGCATCGGCAGCGGCCGTTCGATCCGCTCGACCGCCTTGACCCAGTTCTCCAGGCCTTCCGCGGGGTCCACTCCCGCGTTGACGTGCCCGCCGTGCACGATCAGCCCCTTCGCCCCTATCGAAGCCGCCGCCTTGAGCTGCTGCTCGAGCAGCTTGCGGGACGGGATCCTGATCCTGTTGTTGGTTGTCGCCACGTTGATCACGTATGGCGCGTGGATGTAAACGTCCACGTCGGCCTTCGCGTACGCGTCGCGCACGGCGTCCGGGTCCCCGCCGGGAATCACCGGCCCCTTCCAGCCCTGCGGGTCGCCAAGGAAGAACTGCGCGAGCCGCGCGTCGCAGGCGACCGCCTCCGCTAGCGGGTCGTCGCTGTGGAAATGCCCTCCGATGCGCACCATGCCTTAGAGCATATGACGGGCCCCGCTACGAGAATCCGCCGTGCGCCAGGCCGAGCGCCAGGCCGACGAAGCCCGCGATGATGCCGGTCACGATCACGATCCGCTCCTCGCGGGTCGCCGAGATCATCTGCGCGTACAGGCCCACCACCAATGACACCAGGCCGGTGACCGCGGTCAGGATGGCCATGGCCGTGCTGTCGGCGCTCGGGACGTTCCTGATGACCAGCCCGAGCACGAACGACAGCAGGCCGAGCACCAGCGTGACGATGGCGAGGGCGTTGACCAGCGGGTGCGACCGCCCGTCCGAGTTGAGCGTGATGTGCGGCAAGCGGCTGCGCGTCCTGACGGTACCTGCCACTCCGGCCTCCAGGGGTCTACTCCTTCGTCTGGGTCTTCCCGTGGCGAGTCTTACCCACTGCGAGCCCGGGAATGCAGAACACGGAATGCGGACCGGGGAATGCAGGTCCGGGAATGCAGTAGAGTGAGACGCTGCGGGCGGTGGCGTACCTATGTTCTGCTGTCCGCACCCTCCTGTCACGGAAAGACCGTGACCGCGTCAGTCCAGAGGAGGCATGGGCGCATGCGCCACTACGAACTCATGATTATTCTCGACCCGAACCTCGAGGAGCGCACGGTGCAGCCGTCGCTTGAGGGGTTCCTCAAGGTCGTGACCACCGACGGCGGCACGGTCGGCAACCTTGACATCTGGGGCAAGCGCCGGCTCTCCTACCCGATCGACAAGAAGCCGGAAGGCATCTACGCCGTCGTTGACCTGACCGCGGAGCCCGCGACCGTCCAGGAGCTCGACCGCCAGCTCAACCTCAACGAGGGTGTGCTGCGGACCAAGGTCCTGCGGCCCGAGCACCGCTAGACCGGCCCAACCCCACCACATCTCGTCAGCGATCTGGAGGCACGCGATGGCGGCTGGTGACACCCCGATCACGATTGTCGGCAACCTCGTCGCCGATCCTGAGCTCAGGTTCACGTCGTCCGGGCAGCCGGTGGCGACCTTCCGCGTCGCCTCGACGCCACGGATCAGGGACGCGGCCACCAACGAGTGGAAGGACGGCGACAGCCTCTTCCTCTCCTGCAACGTGTGGCGGCAGGCCGCGGAGAACGTGGCCGAGTCCCTGCAGCGAGGGATGCGAGTCATCGTCTCCGGTCGGCTGCGGCAGCGGAGCTACGAGACCAAGGAAGGCGAGAAGCGGACCGTGTACGAGGTCGAGGTCGACGACGTCGGCCCGTCCCTGCGGAACGCTTCCGCTAAGGTCACCCGGGCTCAGCGCAGCGGCAGCGGGTACGGCGGCGGCCAAGGCGGCGGCGGCCAGGGCGGCCAGGGCGGGCAGAGCTCGTCTGGCGGCGGCCGCCAGGAAGACCCGTGGGCGTCCGACAGCAACGGCGGCGGCTACTCCGACGAACCGCCTTTCTAATCAACCAACACGTCCTGGCGCAGCCAGGACGACACCATCCCCGCGAAGCGGGGCTCTCTAAAGGAGCACCATGATGGCGAAGCCACCACTGCGCAAGCCGAAGAAGAAGGTCTGCGCGTTCTGTCACGACAAGATCAGTTACGTGGACTACAAGGACACGGGGCTGCTCCGCAAGTACATCTCCGACCGTGGCAAGATCCGTGCCCGCCGGGTGACCGGTAACTGCACGAGGCACCAGCGCGACGTCGCGACGGCGATCAAGAACGCCCGCGAGATGGCGCTGCTCCCCTACACCAGCACGGCTCGCTGAGGCAGGGGAGGACTGACCGATGTCTCGTATGAAGCTGATCCTGACCCAGGAGGTCGGCGGCCTCGGCACGCCTGGTGACGTGGTGGACGTCGCGGCCGGCTACGGCCGCAACTACCTGCTCCCGCGCGGGTTCGCGATGCCGTGGACACGCGGCGCGGAGAAGCAGGTCGACCTGATCAAGCGGGCGCGTTCCGCCCGCGAGATCCGCACCCTTGAGGACGCGCAGGCGGTCGCCGCCCAGCTGGAGCGGCTGACCGTCCGGATGAGGCGGCGGGCCGGGACGAACGGTCGGCTGTTCGGATCGGTGGGACCGGCGGACATCGCCGCGGCGGTCCGCGAAGCCGGCGGCCCCGAGCTCGACCGGCGCAAGATCATCGTGCCGGACCCGATCAAGTCGGCCGGGTCGCACCGCGTCCAGGTGCGGCTGCACCCCGAGGTAAGCGCCGCGGTCAACATCGAAATCACCGCTGGCTGATCTATAGCCCGCCTGATCCACAGGTCCGCAAGGCCTCTTCCACAGCCGAGTCCACAGCCGACCGAGTCCACAGGCTTCTGCTGTGCCCGCACTGCCCAGCCGGCGGTGCGCCCTCAGGACGAGGGCGTGCCGTCGGCTGGCTTCGTGTAGTGCTCCTTGCGCCTGGCCAGCTCGGGGTCCAGAGCGCTGACCATCAGCCACAACTCGGCGACCCGGGCGGCGAGCTCGCCGGGCCGCGGCTCACCGCCTTCTCCCCGCGCATCGCTCGCTAGCTGGTCAATCGCTGCCGCGATCCGGTCGATCGCTGCCCCCGTGATCGAACACACACGCGAAGGATAGCCGAGTCTGGTGACCGGCCGCAGCCGGTCCGCCGTGCTGCCCCAGACAGGTCGGCGTGACGGGAGAGACGCCACGGGCCCGTTCCGAAGATGGGAAAGGATCCCGGCCAGCCGCCAAGTCGCACCGGTTTTCCACAGGCAAGCGGTTGCGACCTGTGGATATTTCTGTGGATAACTCTTCGAAAAATTCTTGCAGGTTTTTCTCCTGCACACCCTGTTGACTGCGACTTGGCAGGCCAGGGTCGGTGCGGACCGGCAAGGAAACAGCGTGGTCCACAGCCAAGTCCCCATGCTGCGCACAAGTTAGCCGGCTGGTTCTCCACGAGTTATCCACACGACCTGCTGGCCGCCCCGCGCGCCTGCCGCCAGAATGTCAGAGTTCCCCGGATGATGGTGTCTATGACGGGGACGAGCCTTGTGAGGTCTGGGGGAGGTGGCGTGCGGTGAGCGTGGCCGAGGTGGCGCAGCGGGGCGAAGAATTCGAGCGCATGCCGCCGCACGACGTCGCCGCCGAACAGTGCGTGCTTGGCGGGATGCTGCTGTCCAAGGACGCGATCTCGGACGTGATCGAGGTCATCAGGCCCGTCGACCACTACCGGCCCGCGCACCAGCTCGTGCACGAGGCGATCCTCGACCTGTATGCGCGCGGCGAGCCAGCAGACCCGATCACGGTCTCCAACGAGCTGAGCAGGCGCGGTGAGCTCAGCCGCATCGGCGGCGCGCCGTACCTGCACACGCTGATCGCGTCCGTGCCGACCGCGGCCAACGCCGGCTACTACGCGCGGATCGTGCGGGAGCGCGCGATCCTGCGGCGGCTGGTGGAGGCCGGCACCCGGATCGTGCAGTTCGGCTACGCCGGCGACGGCGAGGCCGACGAGCTCGTGGACCGGGCGCAGGCCGAGGTGTTCTCCGTCACCGACCGGCGGCTCGCCGAGGACTATCACTCGCTGTCGGAGATCATGCCGGGCGCGCTCGAGGAGATCGAGGCGATCGGCGCGCACGGCGGCGGTATCACCGGCGTGCCGACCGGGTTCGCCGACCTGGACGCGCTCACCAACGGCCTGCACGCCGGGCAGATGATCGTCATCGCGGCCCGGCCCGCCGTCGGCAAGGCGCTGGCGCTGGACACGCCGCTGCCAACCCCGTTCGGGTGGACGACGATGGGACTGGTGCGCCCAGGGGACCTGCTGCTGGGCGCGGACGGCAAGCCGACGCGGGTGGTCGCCGCGACCGAGATCATGCGCGGGCGGCCGTGCTTTCAGGTCGAGTTCTCCGACGGCGAGGTGATCGTCGCCGACGAGCAGCACCAGTGGGTGACCTGGACCTCGCACGCCGCCGGGTTCGTGCCGCCGCAGGTGGTCACCACGGGCGAAATGGCCGCCGCGCTGCGGTCTGTCGGCGGCAGGTCGCGGTTCGCGGTCGCCGTGCCGCGGCCGCTCGAGCTGCCTGAGGCTGACCTGCTGGTGCCGCCGTACCTGCTCGGCGCGGCGCTGGCCGGCCG
>NZ_JBARCR010000444.1:0-2913 GCF_049794275.1 Trebonia sp. | reverse complement strand
CGCTCGTTCCATAGCGCCAGCGCCAGGCACAGCCGCTGCTTGTCGTCGCTGATCCCGGCGAGGCCGTCCTCGCCCCACCGGTACGCGCGAGACCGCGCCTGATCGTGACTGAAGTACGACCAGGCGTCCCCGTTCTGGCTGTAGTCCTCCCGGACCGTGCCCCATTGGCGCTCGCTGAGATAAGGCCCCCAGGCGCGCCACGGCACGCCTTCCCGGGTCTCCCTGAGCCTGAGCTCCTCCGCGGTAAGCATCGCGGGTCCGCCGACGGCAGGCCCCCCACCACCATCGGACATACCACGATCCCCCTACCACTATCGGAGATAGCACGATTGTCACACGGCCCGGCAGGCGGTGTTGCAGCGGGTCATCGCTTGACCACGAGACCGTTCTGGATAATTCGGAACGGACCTGTGGTGACTGCGCCGGCTAACCGCACAACCTGAGCCCGTTGCGGCCACTAGCAGTCATCAGATACCGCAGCGTTAAGCTGTGCCCTCGGGGGTGCCGACAATGATTGTTTCCGGGCATCACCGGAGGAGAACATGAAGGCAGTCTCAGTGTTCCCGGGATCCCGCGAAGTCAAGGTCATCGAGCAGAAGGAGCCGGGGATCTCCCAGCCCGACCAGGTCCTGCTGCGGATCCTCGACGTCGGCATCTGCGGCACCGACTGGGAGATCTGCACGTTCGAGTACGGGACGCCCCCGCCGGGTGATGACTACCTGGTGATCGGCCATGAGTCGCTGGCCGAGGTGGTCGCGACCGGATCCGCGGTCGAGCGCTTCCAGCCAGGTGATCTCGTCATCCCGTCCGTGCGCCGCCCGTGTCCCCATCCCGGCTGCCTGGCCTGCCGGTCCGGGCATCAGGATTACTGCTACACCGGTGACTTCACCGAACGCGGCATCAAAGAGGCGCACGGCTATATGACCGAGTACGTCGTGGACCACGAGCGGTACCTGAATCTCGTGCCGCCTGGCCTGCGGGAGTTCGCGGTCCTGGCCGAGCCGCTGACCGTCGCGGAGAAGGCACTCGCGCAGGTCTCCTGGATGATGCGGCAGCGGCCGCCGTGGCTCGATCCCGCGACGCCGGCCGAGGAGCGCGGGCGGGGGCTTTCCGCGCTGGTGCTCGGCGTCGGGCCGGTCGGATTGCTGGGCGCGATGGTCATGGCCACGGCCGGCTTCACGACCTACGTTTACTCGCGCGAGCTGCCGCCAAGCCCGCGGATCGACCTGGTCACCGCCATCGGCGCGACTTATGTCTCCAGCCAGGCCACGACGCTCGCGGACCTGGCGAAACAGGTGGGCAACATCGACCTGGTCTACGAAGCCGCCGGGCATTCACACTTCGCTCTGGAGGCGTTGGGCTGGCTGGGGACCAACGGGATCTTCGTGCTCACCGGCGTCCCTGGTGTGCAGGCCTTCACCGAGTCGGACTCGGCCCGCCGGATGCGGGACATGGTGCTGAAAAACCAGATCCTGCTGGGCACGGTGAACGCCGGGCCTGACGACTTCGCATCCGCGCTGCGGGACCTGGAACTTTTCCGGCAGCGCTGGCCCGAGGCAGTCCAGACGCTCATCGCTGGCCGCTACCCCCCGGAGCAGGCACCCGAGCTGATCTTGGGCAGGCAGAAGGGCATCAAGACCGTGATCGCGTTCGACTCTTCTTCGGGGTAGCCGGGAAAGGATCTCAGTCTTGCCTGGGCGGGACGCAGACCGTGACCGAGCCAGGATGGACCTTGATGCGCAGTTTCTTACTGGCCGGGCGGGCACCGCCGTCGAGTTCGAAGCGGATCTTCTCGTCGAACCGGATCCTGAACTTCGTACCCTGCGTGATCTTGGCGAAGGGAGACTGCTCTGGATGCCCGAGGGCGAGCCGGCCGAACGTCCTGGCCCACTCGACCGGGTTCCGGGCGGTCACCACCCCTAGCTCGAGGCGCCCGTCGTCCGGTTGCGCCTGCGGGAAGGCCTCGACTCCGCCGAGTATCTTGCCGACATTCGCGGTCAGCACGCACGAGACCTTGCCTTCGAAGAAGCGTTTGCCGTCCACCTTGATAGTCGCCCGCACCCGGCGCGCACGGAGATTCCTTATCCCGGTGACGACGTAGGCGGCGCGGCCCAGCCGGTCCTTCGCGCCCCGGTCAGCGTCGGAGATCATCCGCGCGTCGAAGCCCGCGCCTGCCATGACCGTGAAGCGTTCCCCGTTCACCGAGCCGGTGTCTAGCCGGCGCCGGTCGCCGTGCAGCCCGACCCGCACCGCCTCGGCGAGATCGTGCGGCACGTTCAGGTTCGCCGCCAGCAGGTTCGCGGTGCCCGCGGGCAGGATCGCCACGGCGGTGTCCGTGTCCGCCACCGCGTCGATGCATCGCTGGACGGTGCCGTCGCCACCCCAGACGAACATCACGTCGGCCCCTTTGGCCGCCGCCCGCCGCGCGTACTTGGGAGCGCGGCGGCTCTTCTTCACCTCGTACCAGAGGGGATCGGTCACGCCTTCGAGGGCCAGGATCCGCCGCAGCTCGGGCAGGCCGCCGCCAAGGCTTTTCCGCGAGTGCGCCACCACGGCGACGTCAGCCACCGGGTTCAGACCTTCCGCCAGCGGGCCTCGCAAAGCCCGTAGACACCGAAGATGATGAGGCCGGCCGCGGCCAGCAGCACCAGGAACTCGCCGAACGGCTGATCGCGCAGTGTCAGCAGCGCCTTGTCGATGCCGCCGGACTCGGCTGCCTTATGGGTGACCGCCGCATCGATCACCAGCACGCCAGCCAGCGCGAAGACCAGCCCCCGCGCGATGGTTCCCGTCACGCCCAGCACCTCGACGACGCGACGCGTCCTGGGGCTCATCCGGGCGGTCTGCAGGTACTTCATGAACTTCTTGCGGGCACCCTCGACGACCAGGGCGACGGCGCAGGCGACGATGGCC
>NZ_JBARCR010000443.1:0-2532 GCF_049794275.1 Trebonia sp. | reverse complement strand
CGCCGCAGATCGTGGCGGCGTGCTCGGTGACCAGCAGCGACATGTCCTCGCCGAACGACTCCTCCGCCGGGTCCAGGGTGATCAGGTACGACGGCACCTCGTCGCCGACCAGGATCGGCGCGACGATGATGGCGGGCACCCCGCCGACGTTGGGCAGCCGCAGCGCCCGCTGGGACAGCCGCGAGGCGCGCAGCACCTGGCCGAGCCGCGGGTGCACCACGTGGTCACGCACCAGCGCGGCCGCCTTCTCCGGCGGCAGCCCCGGCGAGGAGGCGGTCTGCACGTCCATCAGCTGGCTGACGACCGCGACGGTGGCCGACGCCCGTTCTGAGATGAGCTGCACCACTCCGGCCAGGTCGGCGTCCTGCATCGCGAGGCCGGACAGGTGCCGGTATACGGTGACCAGCTCGCGCAGGACAGCGTTCTCCCTGTCGACGTCCCGCGGGTTTTCCCTGGGCGTCGGCTGTGCTGTCAGCCGGCTAGCGGCTTGTGTCGGGTCAGGCATGGTCCCTGAACTATAGGGTGCTGGGCTGTCTTCGTGTTTGTGGGAACCCACAAAGGGATGTCTACCACGCATCTCGGCCGGTGAAAACCCATCACAAGGATTCACCCGCGGCCCGGCCGGCCCGGCTGTGGCCGCCCACACCCCCCAAAGCGGCCCCGGCACGGGCTGACAACGATGCGGACACATGACAGATTTTGGGTCAGGAGTCGGGTGATATGTTACGAGTACTTGACAGACCCGTATCACGCGCGCAAATAATCAGGCACTTCCGTGCGAAGGGGGCCGGCGTTTGCTTGAGTACCGCGATATCTACGCGGGAGGTCGCCTGGTCTGCTCAGCATCTCCCGATGTGATCACTATCGTCAATCCAGCCTCAGAAGAGGTTGTCGGCGCCGTACCGGCCGCCGTCGGCGTCGACGTCGACAAGGCGGTCAGGTCCGCGAGACGCGCGTTCGACGACGGCAAGTGGGCGGCGTGCGCGCCCGCCGACCGGGCCGACGCGCTCGACCGGCTGGCCGCGGCCCTCGAGGCGCGCACCGAGGAGGCGGCCCGCCTCGTCACCGCCGAGATGGGGATGCCCATCGCCTACTCGCGGCAGCACAACGCGGCGGCGCCGTGCGCGATCCTGCGCTACTACGCGAGCCTGGCGCGCGGCATGGACACCGAGGAGACCAGGACCGCGGTGAGCTTCACCGGGCGGACCGTGATCCGCCGCGAGCCGGCCGGCGTGGCCGCCGTGATCGCCAGCTGGAACTACCCCATCATGCTCGCGTTCAGCCAGCTCGCTCCTGCCCTCGCGGCCGGGTGCACGATCGTGCTCAAGCCCGCCGCGGCCACCAGCCTGTCGGCGTACATCCTGGCCGAGGCGTTCGAGGCCGCCGACTTCCCGCCCGGCGTGTTCAACCTGGTCACCGGCACGCACCAGGTCGCAGGCCTGCTCGCCAGGCACCCCGGGGTGAACACCGTGGCGTTCTCTGGGCCCGCCAAGCAGGGCCGCTGGATCGCCTCGATCTGCGGCGCCGAGCTCAAGCCGGCCAGCCTGGAGCTCGGCGGCCAGTCCGCGGCGATCGTGCTCGACGACGCCGACCTCAGCAAGGCGTCGTCAAGCCTCGGCGCGCTGTGCTTCGGCAACTCGGGGCAGACCTGCTTCGCCATGTCCCGGGTCCTCGTGCCCGAACGGCGCTACGACGAGGCCGTCGAGGCGCTGACCTCCCAGGCCGCGTCGCTGGTGATCGGCGACCCGCTCGCCGAGGACACCACGATGGGGCCGCTCGCCTCCAGCAGGCGCAGGTCAGACGTGGAGGGCCGGGTCCGCGCCGGGGTGTCCGACGGCGCGCGGGTGGTGAAGGGCGGCAGGCGCCCGGCCTCGCCGGTGCGCGGCTACTTCTACGAGCCGACCGTGCTCGCCGACGTGACGCCAGGCATGCCGATCGCGCAGGAGGAGATCTGCGGTCCGGTCGCGACCGTCATCAGGTACCGGGACGAGTCCGAGGCGGTCGCGTTCGCCAACGACGGGTTCGGGCTGGCCGCCACCGTGTGGACCGGTGACCCGCAGCGCGGCCTGGACATCGCGAAACGGACCCGGGTCGGCACGTTCGGGGTGAACCTGTACGAGCCCGACATCGGCTCCCCGTGGGGCGGCCGCGGCGCCAGCGGCCAGGGCAGCGCGTACGGGCCCGAGGGCATGGACGCCTACCTGACGACCAAGTCGGTCTTCCTGCCCGCCTTCGGCTGATTGCGGTACTTTGCCGGGAAACCGCCCGGTATAAGGGGTCCGCATGACACAGCTCACGGAACAGCAGCCCACGGGACAGGAGCCAGCGGAACAGGAGCAGTCTCCCGTCATCCCGCGCCCGCACACCGACGCCGCGGCGCTGCGCGCGCTCGACCACGCCAAGGGCGAACTGCACGAGCGGATCGAGCACATCAAGGCCGCGCCGCAGGACCACCACCCCAAGCTGGTCCTGTCGGACCAGGTCCGCGGCACCAGCCTGCTGGACGTGATCGCCGACGGGGTCAACCGGGTG
>NZ_JBARCR010000442.1:0-1708 GCF_049794275.1 Trebonia sp. | reverse complement strand
GGCCTCGTCGGCCCGCTGCTGGGCCCGGGCGATCTCCTCGTCGGAGCCCCATTCCCTGGTCAGGTCGGCCGCTTCCTGGGTCAGGTCCGCGGCGCTCTCCGCCGCGCTCGCGGCCTCATCCGCGCGCTCTGCCCGGATCTCGGCTTCCTCCGCCGCCTCCCGCGCGCGCTCGGCGAGCTCACGAGCCCGGCGGGCCTGCTCTTCAGCGGCTGCCTGCTCTTCGGCGGCGTACTGTTCTTCCGCGGCGTACTGTTCTGCCGCGGCCCGCTCTTCGTCAGGCTCGACCTCCACGTCGTCGTGGTGCTCGTCCTGCACGGCGTGCCTGGCGACGCTGTACGGCTCGCCGGTCTCCGCCATCCGCTGCCGCGTGGCGCTCTTCCTGGCTTTGTCCGCAGTCATGATCGCTCTTCTTCCCGGCGAGTCTGCCCGCGTCTGCTCGCCACGGTACAGAGCCATGACTAAGTGAAGGCACCCGAGTCGTGGACCCTTGTCCTCGTCGCCGCCTGCGGCGCGGGCCGCTGGAAAGCTCGGAAGCGGGCAGGTGGTGCGCTGCCAACTAGCAGCAGGCTACATCACGATATAACGCGTTGCAAGACCATGCTCTGCTCACTTGACCCGGGCGCACTGGACGCAGGTGGCGGCCGCCGGGCGTGCTGCCAGCCGGTCCTGCCCGACGGGCTGGCCGCACCTTACACAGACGCCATACGTGCCCGCGTCGAGCCTGCCGATGGCGGCGTCGATCTCCGCGATCTGTTCCAGCGCCTGCGCGAGTAGCGCGGCGGTGTGCTGCCGCTCGAACGCGAGGGTCGCGCCTTCCGGGTCGTGCTCGTCGTCGGTACCCGCCTCGCTCGCCGCCGCGGCGATCCCGGCGAACTCCCGGTCCAGGGCCGCGGCCCGGGTGCGGGCACGCGCACGCTCCGCCAGCAGCAATTCGCGGGTAGTCGTCACCCGCCCGATTTTAGGTACGCCGCCGATGAGTCAGCCGGCCGGGCTGTTCGGCGGCAAGTCGCAGCTGATCGTCTACAGCCACATGTGGTTCCCTGGCGAGGAGTGGCAGTGCCCTGGCTGCACCGGGTTCACCGCGCAGTTCACCCGGCTGGAGTTCCTGGACAACTACGACGCCAGGTTCGTCATCGTCACCCAGGGCCCGATCGACGAGGCACTCGCGTACAAGCGGCGGGTCGGGAACAAGATGACCTGGTACTCCACGGCGAACAGCCCGTTCGGCAGCGACGTCGGGGCGCCGCCAGACGGCGGGTTCGCCGTCAACGTGTTCCTGCGCGACGGCGACACGGTCTATCGCACCTGGCACACCAACGGGCGCGGCACCGAGCAGCTCACGCACACCTTCGCGCTGGTCGACCTGCTGCCGTACGGACGGCAGGAGGAGTGGCAGGACTCCCCGGAGGGCTGGCCGCAGGCGCCGACCTACAGCGGATGGGGCGGCTCGCCGCGCGTCGCCGCGCTCTACGGCCCTGACGCGTAAGGACGCCGGGCTTCTTAGGTTCCTTTAAGGTCACCGGACGACCCGTTTTCGGCGGGGCCGCTGGACTGGCATGTATCCGATCCACGAAGGAGCGTGTCATGCCAGTGCCCAGCCGTCGTCTCGCCGTCGCGGGAGTCATCGCCGCCGCGGTGATCGCCCTGCCCGCCGCGGCGTTCGCGTCCGCTTCCACGTCGTCCGGCAAGCCGGGGCCGTCCGCGACGG
>NZ_JBARCR010000441.1:0-7427 GCF_049794275.1 Trebonia sp. | reverse complement strand
GTTCGACGCGCCCATCAGCATCACCTACCGCCGGGCCGCTGTGCCGAAATGCTTAATTCGGTGCGAACCCGTGTTGAGCCGACCTTGCACATATCGTAGATTGTCTGCGATCGTTTGCAAGATCGTTCGAGAAATTGTTTTTTCGGCTGAACGTGTGCTGAATGCGTTACCCCGATCCGCGGGTTTACGTGGGGCAGGCAGGAACGACGCGTACGTTCGGGATAAAGGGCGCGGTTCCAGCCGGATGCATCCGCCTGGGCACGACTCGGCGGCGTCGCGAACCTCATCCTCGCATCCCGGCGGCACCTCCGCCGCGCGGACTCGGGCCAGCCCGTCGTCGCCGATGGCGAATACGCGGGGTTCGATCAGCTCGCACAGGCCTGAGCCGGTGCAGTAATCCTGGTCGATCCACACCCTCATGAGGAGCTGCCCTGGTGCGCGGGGACGAGGTCCTGCCACGCCTGGCTGGCGTCGATGATCTGCGAGGCGGCCGTGATCCGCGCGAAGTCGCAGCCCTCGCCGCGGCCGACCGGATCCCGTCCCGCCTCGAGCAGCCGGACCGAGTCGGCCAGCAGCCGCCGGAGCCTGATGATCGCGAGATCGGCGGGCACCAGGTGCTCCTTGGCGCGGTCGTACATCGGGCCGGACGACAGCTGGACCGCGGCGTCCTGGATCCGGTTGCCGCCACGGAAGCCGGCGAAACTCTGGCCGGCCGCCATCGCCTCGCGGTCCTGGCGCGGCAGCCGGATCCGGCGATTGTCCGGCTCGGGTCCCCAGACTGCCGGATCCGTCCCCGCACCCGCCCGCCGCGCTGCGCCGCTGCCCTTCGGCACCGGGAACACGCCAATGGATGAGCAGGTGTAGTCGTCGCGCGGGACGACGATCACCGCGCCAGGCGCCCCGCCGATGAATGCCGTGTAGGGCATGACGAACGCGGTGACCCGGACGAACTTCCGGTCCGGCTCGCCAGTCACGTCCCTGATCGCCGCGTAGTGGAAGCCGAACGGGGTGTTCTCGACCTCGATGCGCGGCGCGTTGTCGTCACTGGGCCAGACCCCTGGCCGCCGGGCCGGCGCGCCCTGGCCCTGGCCGCCTTGCCCGCCCCGGCCGGGCACCGGCATATCCAGGTCCCACGGTTCCCCGGCGAAGTCGAACGAGCCGACGCTGCGCGGGCCGGCCCCCATCGTGGCGAGCGTGTCCAGGTGCAAGACGCCCACGTGCGAGGAGTCGATCGAGCCCTCGAGCACCTGCATCCAGTTGCAGTCCATGATCATCTCGGTCACGAGGAGCTCGTCTGGGTCCGCGGTGGACCAGGCGAACGCGGGGAATGGCGGCTCGGTGCCCGGCGGCCCGAGATAGACCCAGGCGAGCCCGCCTGCCTCGCGTACCGGGTAGGCCCCGTGCTTGACCCGCTCCCTGAACGTGGGTGCGGCGAGGTTGGGGGTCTCCATGATGGTCCCGTCCACGGCGTACTTCCATCCGTGGTAGAGGCACCGGATGCCGCAGTCCTCGACCCGGCCGAGCGCGAGCGACGCGCCGCGGTGACTGCAGAGCTCGTCGAGGAAACCCAGCCGGCCGGCGGTGTCCCTGAAGGCGATGAAGTTCTCGCCGAGGATCGTCACGCGGACCGGCGGGCAGTCGGGCGTCGGCAGGTCGCCGAGCTGGAACGCCGGGGTCCAGTACCTGCGCAGCACCGTGCCCATCGGCGTCCCTGGGCCGACCCGGCACAGCACCTCGTTTTCTTCTGCCGTCAGCATGACGTCTCCTTCCGCGCGTCCTTCGGCACTTCCTTCCGCATGACGACGGGGGCGTAGGTGGCCACCTCAGCGTCGGCGACGAGCGGCAGGCCGAGCAGCATCAGCGGGTAGTCGCGGGCCGTCTCCGCCGGCCTCGCGGCCGCCACGGCGGTGTAGACGGCCGGGCTGACCCGCAGCGAGGTGACCGACGCGCCGCTTCGCCACGCCTCCCAGACCTGAGTGCACGCCTCGTCGACGACGACTGACAACCAGAGCATGAAACCAGCCATTCACCGTACGCGGCGGCTGTCAATGCCGGAGGCTCTCGGCAGGCCTTCGTTTAAACGAGGCGGCCGGCGGAAAGTGCCGATGGCACGGAGGCAGGAGGGACACGATGCAGAAGCACTCGCTGCAAGCGCTCGCGCGCGAACTGTCCGCGAAGGCGGCGGCCGACAAGGCCGGGCGGGCGGCGGAGACCGTGCTGGGCGGCCACGAGAAGGTGCTCAGGCAGACGGTCATCGCCATGGTCAAGGACGCGGAGCTCACCGAGCACGCGAACCCGGGCGAGGCGAGCGTGTACGTGCTGCGCGGCCGGGTCGCGCTCGTCTCGGGCGGCCAGTCCTGGGAGGGCAGGGACGGCGACCTGCTCATCGTTCCCGACGCGCCGCACGGGCTGCGGGCACTGCAAGACTCGGTCGTCTTGCTGACGGTCGCCAAGCTCTCCTGATCGCGGCCCCGATCGCGGCCCTGATCGCAGCCAAGCCTAGAACGTGGTGTCCCCACGCCATCCAATGCTTCCATTGCTTTCGATCATGTGTTTTAATAGGGCTGGCTGGCTAGCTTTCGAGGATCCGTAGTCACTAGGGGGATGCCATGCCTGCAGCGGCGGACGTCGGTCAGTCCGTCGTCGCGGCCATCCTCGGGCTCGGCGCGGCGGGCGTCGCCGGCGGCATCGTCGCCATGGCGCGGACCGTGCATCTCCAGCAGATCCAACTCGCCGAGCGCCTCGCCAGGCGCGACGCCACCGGACCCGCCGACATCGTGGAGCCGCCCCACGCCGCGAACGGGAACGGCGCGACCGCGCAGCAGGCGAACGGAACCACGAACGGGCACGCCAACGGGCATGCGATCGAGGGACCGGACAGCGTTATCACCGGCGAGCAGGTGCGCTACCGGGTCCGCCGTTCCGAAGGCCAGCGGGTAGTCGCGTGGGCGGCGGGCGGCGGCGCGGTGTCCCAGGCGGCCGACCCGGCGCATCCCGACGACCTGCTGCTGGTCGCGGCCCAGCCCGGGACTCTGATGGTCTCGGTGCGGCTGCGCGAGGGCATCGCGGAACGGCGCGAGACCAAGGCCGTCACCGCGGTGGCCAGCCCGGCGCTAGCCGTGCCCGCGGCCGCCTCGCCGCTTTTCCTCCAGGACTGGCCGCTGACCACGGTCGCGATCATGATCGTCGGGTTCACCGCGGCCCTCGTCGCCCTGGGCATCCTCGTCGTCGGCGACTTCATCGCGCTGGTGGCGCCGCTGGCCGCGCTGCTGGCCGTGGTGGCCGTGACCCGCAGGCACCCGGAACGGCCCGGCCACCCGCCGCCTCCGTTGTAAAAGCGTGCCCGAAGTCGCCTCCCCCTGGGCCGGCCGTTATGCCGTGGCGCGCGCCGAATTCGCCAAGATCAAGGCCGCGCTGAAGCAGATCGAGTCCGCCCCCGTGCACGCCGGGACCGCGCCTGTGCCACCGAACTGGTACTACAAGGGCTGGGGCATGAGCTGAGGTCGCGGCCGCGCTGAAGATGCTGCACAAGTCGCAGATTAATCAGGAAAATGCGGGTAGCACCGAGACATGAGCAGGATCAAGCGGTGGATGGATCGACGGAGGGTCGTCTGGTCAGAGCCAGCGCTGCCGAAGTACATCAAGATAAACCCGAACAGCCCTCCCGGCGCCGCCGAGGGCCTACAGCCCGGCGACATGTCGATGCTGAAAGTAGCCGAGGAGTTCCTGGAAGAACCGGAAGAGGGCCTGGCGTTATCTGGTCCTGGCGCGTCACCGGACGTCTAGGCCCGTGACCGCCCGTCAGATCAGCACGTCCGATCAGCAACCGTAACTCATTTGCCCGGCTTCACGGGCGTCGGCCATCATGGCGCGCATGGGGCATCTCGAGGTCGCGCACGTCGACTATTACCTGCCGGACGGGCGGCTGCTGCTCGCCGACGCCAGCTTCCGGGTGGGGCAGGGTGACGTCGTGGCGCTCGTGGGTCCGAACGGGGCGGGCAAGAGCACGCTGCTCAAGCTCGCCTCCGGTGAGCTGAAAGCGGATTCGGGAACGGTCACGACCAGCGGCGGGCTGGGCGTGATGCCGCAGTTCGTCGGGTCGGTGCGGGACGAGCGAACCGTCCGGGACCTGCTGGTGGCCGTGGCGCGGCCGTTGGTCCGGGCAGCGGCTCTGGCCGTGGACGCGGCCGAACTCGCCATCATGGAGCGCGACGACGAGGCAGCCCAGCTGGCCTACGCGCAGGCGCTGTCCGACTGGGGCGACGCCGGCGGGTACGCGGCTGAGACCATCTGGGACATGTGCACGATGGCTGCCCTCGGCGTGCCGTACGAGAAGGCGCAGTGGCGCCAGGTCCGTACCCTGTCCGGCGGTGAGCAGAAGCGCCTCGTCCTCGAGGCGCTGCTGCGCGGCCCCGACGAGGTGCTGCTTCTCGACGAGCCGGACAACTACCTGGACGTCCCCGGCAAGCTGTGGCTGGAGGGCCAGCTGCGCGATACGGCCAAGACCGTCCTGTTCGTCTCCCACGACCGGGAACTGCTCGCCCAGGCGGCGTCGGTGATCGTCAGCGTCGAGCCGGCTCCGGGCGGGTCGGACGTGTGGGTCCACGGCGGCGGCTGGCCCTCGTTCCACGAGGCGCGCGAGCACCGCTTCGAACGGTTCGAGGAACTGCGCCGCCGCTGGGACGAAAAGCACGCCCAGCTCAAGAAGCTCGTCGTCGACATGCGCCAGTACGCCGCCCGCAGCGATGCCATGGCCTCCCGCTACGCCGCCGCGCAGACCCGGCTGCGCATGTTCGAAGAGGCGGGGCCGCCGCCCGAGCCGCCCCGCAAACAGGACATCAAGATGCGGCTGCGTGGCGGCCGGACCGGCCTGCGAGCGATCACCTGCGCTGACCTGGAACTCACCGGGCTGATGAAACCGTTCGGCCTTGAGGTCTTCTACGGCGAGCGGGTAGCGGTGCTCGGCTCTAACGGCTCGGGCAAGTCGTATTTCCTGCGCCTGCTCGCGGGACAGGATGTCGCCCACACCGGCAGCTGGAAGCTCGGCGCGCGGGTCGTCCCCGGGTTCTTCGCCCAGACCCATGCTCACCCGGAGCTGGAGGGGCGGACGCTAGTGGGCATCCTGTGGGACCTCCACGCCCGCGACCGCGGCGCCGCGATGAGCGTGCTGCGCCGCTACGAGCTGGAGCGCCAGGGGGACCAGCGGTTCGGCAACCTCTCCGGCGGCCAGCAGGCCCGCTTCCAGATCCTGCTGCTGGAGCTCCAGGGCTCGACGGCCCTGCTCCTCGACGAGCCCACCGACAACCTGGACCTCGAATCCACCGAGGCCCTCCAAGACGGTCTGGAGTCCTACCAGGGCACCGTCCTCGCCGTCACCCACGATCGCTGGTTCGCCCGCACCTTCGACCGCTTCCTCGTCTTCGGCTCCGACGGCATCGTCCGCGAGGCCGCTGAGCCGGTCTGGGACGAGACCCGGGTCAAGCGCGCCCGCTAGCAGCCTGTGCCGTCTCCGCGTCACTGACCTGTCACCGTGGCTCAGGCCACGTCAACCTCGCCGACCCGGCCGTCCGACACCACGAATCGGCGTGTGACAGACACCGACTCCAGCATCCTGCGGTCGTGCGTTACCAGAAGGAACGTCCCGGGGTACCCGTCCAGCGCCGACTCCAGCTGCTCGATGGCGGGCAGGTCGAGGTGGTTGGTCGGCTCGTCGAGCACGAGCAGGTTGACCCCGCGCGCCTGCAGCAGGGCGAGCGCGGCCCGGGTCCGTTCCCCTGGCGACAGCGACGAGGCTGGACGCAGCACATGCTCCGCCTTGAGGCCGAACTTGGCCAGCAGCGTCCGGCTCTCCTCGGGGACCTGCCCAGGTACCTGCGCGGCGAACGCCTCGAGCAGCGGCACGGGACCGTCGAACAGCGACCGTGCCTGATCCACCTCACCCACCGAGATCCCGGACCCGAGTGACGCCGAACCGGAAGAGAGCGGCACCCGCCCGAGCAGCACGCCGATCAGCGTCGACTTCCCCGCTCCGTTCGGCCCGGT
Source organism: Trebonia sp. (assembly GCF_049794275.1). Taxonomy (NCBI): domain Bacteria; kingdom Bacillati; phylum Actinomycetota; class Actinomycetes; order Streptosporangiales; family Treboniaceae; genus Trebonia; species Trebonia sp. Next base: position 1,385 of record NZ_JBARCR010000441.1, on the reverse strand, counting down.
GATGGCGACCTTGTCCGCCCAGTTCACCTGCAGGTTCACGGGTCCGAGCGTGAAGCCGTCGAATGACACGACCGCGTCACGCAACGCTGCGGCGACCGTCCCCGAGCGCGGTGCCGCCGCGATCGTCATCCGCAGCTCCCACTCTTTGCGCGGCTCGTCCACGACCTCGAGCCGGTCCAGCATCCGCTCAGTGATCTTGATCTTGCTGGCCAGCTTCTCCGTGCGGTTGACCTGCGCGGAAAGCCGGTGCTTGTCCTTGTCGGGCGCCTTGGCCCGAGCCTGCCGCACGCCCTTGTCCGCCCAGCTGCTCTGCGTCCGCATCCGGTCGCCCAGGGCCGCCTTCTGGTCGGCGTACTTCTCGTAGGCATCCCGCGCGTGCTGCTGGGCGATCGCCCGCTCTTCCAGGTACGCGAGGTACCCGCCGCTGAACAGTTGCACCGACTGCTGCGCCTGGTCGAGTTCGAGCACCTGGTCCACCGTCCGTTCCAGGAAGGCCCGGTCGTGGCTGACGAGCACTGTCCCGGCCCGCAGCTTCACGACGAAGTCTTCCAGGGTGGCGAGCCCGTCGATGTCCAGGTCGTTCGTCGGCTCGTCGAGCAGGAAGATGTCGTACCGCGACAACAGCAGCGACGCGAGATTCGCCCGCGCGGCCTGCCCGCCGGACAGCGAGGTCATCGGCGCCTCCAGCCTTACGGCGAGCCCGAGCGAGGCAGCGACCTTCGCGGTCCGCTCCTCCAGGTCCGCCCCGCCTAGGTTCATCCACCGTTCGAACGCCGCCGCGTACGCATCGTCCGCCCCCGCTTCCCCGGCCTCGAGCGCGGCCGTCGCCGCGTCGAGTTCAGCGGCAGCGCCGACGACCCCGGTCCGCCGCTCGATGAACGCGAGCACGCTCTCGCCCGGCCGCCGCTCCGGCTCTTGCGGCAGGTACCCGACCGTCGCCGTCGGCGGGTTCAGCGACACGGACCCGGCATCGCGCGCGCCGTCGTCCAGCCCGGCGAGCATTCGCAGCAGCGTGGACTTCCCCGCCCCGTTGGCACCGACAAGCCCGATCACCTTGCCAGGCGACACCACGAGGTCGACCCCGGAGAAGATGACCCGGTCCCCGTGCCCAGCAGACAGCCCCTTGGCCGTTAGTACCGCATTCACCCGACCAAATCTAGGCCAACTTATCGGCATGCCCGGCAGGCCTGGTCGACCGCAGGTATCGGCACGGATTCAGCACGTCGTCGGGCGGCACGGCCGAAGGACCTGAGCTCGCGTGACGCAGCGAGCACGATCACGGACGCCGGGCTGCTGCTGCAACTGGACGACCCGGACCTGCCCGACGGGTGGCAGATGTTCCCCGACATGACGGTGCCCGAGTACCGGCGGTACGCCGCGCTGCG
>NZ_JBARCR010000440.1:0-10689 GCF_049794275.1 Trebonia sp. | reverse complement strand
CGCCGCGGAACAAGCCCAGTGGCATGCCCCCGCTGAACCGCAGGCGAGCCGGGGGGTCGAACAACGTCACCTTGACCGGGAACGCGCGACCGGGAGCCGCCTGCGACCGGATCTTCAGTGTCTCGCCCATCGCGATCCGGCCCTCGACCGCGTCAACGCCCGAATCCCACTTCGGCCAGCTCGCCCCGTCGATGAGCATGGCCCATACCGCCGCCGCGGTGGCGGCAATCGTCGACCTCGCCTCGTAATACCGCATTTTCCGCGCCCCCGATCAATGGTAACAGCCAGGTTACCGTAACATAGGAGTTACCGACGTGCAACGTCGGCGCACCCGGGGCCCGGCTCGCGGCGGCACCAGGATCGCGCCAGGGTGACCGCCGCGGTGGCACACTGGGATCAGAGTCTGGTTATGGCGTCCCGGCCGCAGGAGGCACACATGACAACCCCGCCGGATTTCGGAGGCCGCGAGATCGAGGAGGGCCTGTTTGAGGATCTGGGCGGCACGCGGGAGGAATACGCCCAGGAACACACCCAGCAACACATAGACGAGGGCGGCTTGGAGGTAGACGACAACGAGGCGCACGCCCCGGGCATGGTCTGCGTGCATTGCGGCGCGGTCATCACGGCCGGCCAGGATGTGCGGCGCCGGCTCGACGGCCAATGGGTCCACGAACTCTGCCCCATTGTGTAGCAGGGCAGACCCCGGCCACCGTCGGCGTGGCGTTTCCGCGGAAGCGCTTTGTGCAGATTTTCACAAGCCGTTTCCGCGGAAACGTGCTCTTCTACCGCATAGCGGTCGTCATCTCGGCGGTGAGGCCGATCGCGGGTCACGGCGGAGAGGGTGACCGGCGGGAACCTCGACCAGGACGATCCGGATGCCGTCGGGATCCTCGATCCACATCTCGATCAGTCCCCAGGGCTCGGTCACGGGTTCCCTGATGACCGGGACTCCGGCCGCGGCCAGCCGGGCATGCTCCTCGCGGACATCCCGTACCTGGATCCAGATCATCACCGAGCGCCCCGCAGCGCCAGCCGCGTGCCCGGAGACCTCAAGCGATCCCTGGCCGAGGAAGAACACCACCCCAGGATGGTCGGGAGGGCCGAACTCCCGGTAGACGGCCAGACCCAGCACGTCGCGGTAGAAGCGGAGGCTGCGGTCCAGGTCGCTGGGGCGGACGAGGATCCGGCTGCTCAGAACGTCCACGCCCCTAGGCTGGAATAACCAGCCGCACACCGCAAGGGAGATCCTCATGTCAGACGAGGCCAGCGCCGCGGAAGGGCCGGGCGTGCTCGCCGGACGAGTCAGGTCCGCGCTGGAGTCCGGCGATCTTGATGCCATCAGGGATCTGCTCGACCCCGATGCGCGCTGGGGTGCGCCAGAGGGTCCCGGCGATGACGACTGCCGCAACCGCGACGAGGTCATCGCGTGGTGGGCCGGCGCGCGAGCCGCCGGCGTACGAGCGATGGTCACCGAGGTCACCGTCGGCACCGGGACGCTTCTTGTGGGACTTGAAGTCACTGGCACGCCGGCTGCCCGCGAGGCAGGCGGAGCGGCCGGGCGCTGGCAGGTCCTCACCGTGAAGGGCGATCGCATCGCTGACATCCGCGGCTTCGACGACCGGGCGATAGCCGCCGCCCGGGCCGGGGTGCCTGCCTGAAGCGGGCTGTGGCTGGTGGCCGGGCCTGGCTCGCACGGTTAGTGTCGTCCAGGTGAAGGCAACTGCTGAGGCGGCGCGTCGCTTTCTCGTAGCGCGGCACTTCCTCGCGCCGGCGCGGTCTCTCGCGGGAGGCCTCGAAGCGGTGCTGCAGGTCTTCCGCGCCTTCGGGTCGATCCAGTTCGACCCGATCGCGGTCGCCGGCCGGAACCACGACCTCGTGCTGCACGCGCGCGTCGCCGCCTACGAGCCCGCCTGGTGCGACGCGCTGTACGAACGCCGTGAGATCTTCGAGGCGACCAACAAGGCGCTGTCGTTCGTCCCGGCGAGCGAGTTCCCGTGGTTCCGTCATGCCATGGGCCGCAAGGGGCCCCGGTTCCACGGCGCGGCCCTCGCTGAGAACGCCGCGGTGGCAGAGCATGTGCTCGAACGGATCCGCGCGGAAGGACCGCTGTCCGCACGCGACTTCGAGCGCGAAACTGGCCCCACGAAAGACTGGTTCGGGATGCCGGAGAACGCCGTGCGCGCGGTGCTCGAGGCATACACCGTCACGGGCGTGATCGGTCTCGCGCGGCGGGACGGCAACCTCCGGTACTACGACCTCCTCGAACGGCTGCTCCCGGCAGAGGTGCTCATGCGCGAGGTGCCGGAGCGAGAGCAGCTCCGGCACAAGCTCCTGTCCCGCTACCGCGCCCACGGCCTGCTCGGCGCCGGCGGCGCCGGCGGTACGTTCGCACGCATCGCCCCGCCGCAGCAGCGCAACGAGCTGCGGAAGGAGCTGGTCGAGCTCGGCGCGCTCGTGCCCGTCGACATCGAGGGCGTGCGCGGCAAGCGCCTTGTCCTCGCCGAGGAGGTCGAGCTGCTGCAGGCTCCGCCGGAGCCGGCCTCCTCCGTCGCGTTCATCGCCCCGTTCGACTCGCTGCTGTGGGACACCGCCCTCCTTGCGAGCCTGTTTGCCTACGACTACGTCTGGGAAGGCTTTTTCCCGCCGGCCAGGCGCCGGTGGGGCTATTACGTGCTCCCGATCGTCTTCGGCGACCGCTTCGCCGGCCGGATTGAACCGCGGATCGACCGGGACCGGGCTCGCGTGGAGGTGCTCAACGTCTGGTGGGAGGACGGCTTCGCGCCGCGGCGCGCCGACGGGTTCGTCGAGGCGATGCGCGACGCGCTTCGCGCCTATCTGCGCTTCGCCGGCGCCGATTGCCTTGAGTGGGCCTCTCACCTCACCATGGAGGAGCGGCTCTTCCCCGCCCGCCCGTGACCGTTAAGGGAGTAGCAGCATGGACAGCGCAGAGCTTCGCGCCGTGCAGGAACCGCTCAAGGACAGCTATCGCCAGAACCCGGGCGAAGCGCTGATCACCTTGCGGGCGCACGGCCAGCTCGACGACCAGGCCATCGCGTGCTCGGTGGACACGGGCCGGCAGCTGGCCGTGGCGGGCCTGCACCCGGCCACCGGCGGAGACGGCACGCTGCTCTGTTCCGGTGACATGCTGCTGCAGGCGCTCGTGGCCTGCGCCGGGGTCACGCTGCGCGCCGTCGCCACCTCGCTGAAGATCAGCCTGGCCGGGGGAACCATCACCGCCGAGGGCGACCTGGACTTCCGCGGCACCATGGCCGTGAGCAAGGAGGCGCCGGTCGGGTTCAGCTCCATCCGCCTGACCTTCGACCTGGACGCCGATGCGACCGCCGAGGAACTCCAGACGCTGATCCGTCTCACCGAGCGCTACTGCGTCGTCTACCAGACCCTGGCTCGCCCGCCGGAGCTAACGATGACCGCCGGCCAGGCGCCGGGCAGCTAGTCGCGGTCAGCGGCGGCGCGTTCGGCGGCGGGCCGACGGCGGAGGTCCGGGCGCTGGAGGGCCGGTGGCAGGTAGGCGGACTGGTCGGGCGCGCCGACATCGGTGCCGGGCGGGACGATCTCGTCGATCGCGTCGAGGATGTCGTCGGTGAGCGTGACGTCGATGCCCGCGAGCAGGTCATCGAGCTGCTCCATCGTGCGCGGGCCGATGAGCGCGCTGGTCACGCCGGGGTGGGCGATCGCGAACGCCATCGCGAGGTGGGTCATCGGCAGCCCCGCCTTCTCGGCGAGCGAGACGATCTGCTCAACGGCGTCGAGCCGGGACTCGTCGGTGAAGCTGGTGAGCCTGGCGGCGCGGCGCAGGTCGGTCTGCTGGCCCTTGCGGATGCGGCCGGTGAGCATTCCCTTCGCGAGCGGACTCCACACCAGCACGCCCATCCCGTAGCGCTGGGCGACGGGCAGCACTTCGCGCTCGATGCCGCGGCTGAGGATCGAATAACTCGGCTGCTCGGTGCGGAACCGCTCCAGGCCACGCCGCTCGGCGGCCCACTGTGCTGCAACGATGTCTGAGGCGGGCATCGCGGAGCTCCCGATCTCGCGGACCTTGCCGGCGTGGACCAGGTCCGACAGCGCCGACAGGGTCTCCTCGATGCCGGTTCCCGGGTCGGGCCTGTGGACCTGGTACAGGTCGATGTAGTCGGTCTGCAGACGGCGCAGCGAGTTCTCGACCTCGGTCATGAGCCAGCGCCGGGAGGCGCCCCGCTGATTGGGGTCATCCCCCATCGGGAGACCTGCCTTGGTGGCGAGGACGACGTCGCCGCGGCGCCCCTTGAGCGCCTTCCCCACGATCTCCTCTGACTCGCCCTGGGAGTACACGTCGGCGGTGTCAACGAAGTTGATCCCCGCGTCCAGCGCCTTGCGGATGATGCGGATCGAGTCGTCGTGATCGGGATTGCCGCCGGCCCCGAACATCATCGCGCCGAGCGCGAAGGGGGTGACCTTGATGCCGGTCCTGCCGAGTGTGCGGTACCGCACGAGCTCCTCCTGAAATTGCGGCCGGGCTGTGGTGAGCGCTCGTCCGGTGCCCTACCCTAAGATCGAAACGGAACACTCTTCCGGAACTACATCGACTCCCTGCTTGAGGCGGCGAAGACGGTCTTCGGCACATCAGGCGTGGACGCGCCGGCGAAACAGATCGCCGACCTGGCCGCCAACTTGTGCGTGCCTGTGCCGGGCGAGGGAGTCGCCTACAGCCAGCGGATGGTGGCGCTGCTCATCGACGGGCTGCGCTACGGCGCCGGTGGTCAGTCCACCGCTACTTCGCCGCGCAGGAATTCGATGTAGCGGGCGGCGGAGCTTTCCAGGACGTCGTGCGCGCCCGTGTGCAGCGTGGGCTGCCACCAGCCGCCGTAGATACGGTCGAAGGGGTACCGGCGCACCGCGTCGACCACGGTGCGGACCGCCTTTTCCGGGAGCGGCAGCCGGTTCGGGGCGCTCCAGATGAAGGTGAGCCGCTCCTCCCCCGGCGTCACGCAGATCGTGTCGCCGGTGAACAGGGCGCCTGCGCCGTCGGCGCCGGCGGCCCAGTGCACGACCGCACTGCCGGGGAAGTGGCCGCCGCACTGAATGAGGGTGACGCCGGGCAGCACGTCCAGCGTCCCTGACCAGGTGCGCACGGCGGGGTCCGGGCGGGTCAGCCAGTGCGCGTCCGCCCGCGGCAGCAGGATGTCGGCGCCGAACGCGTGACTCCATTCGACCATCGACCCGTAGAAGTGCGGGTGGCTCGCCGTAACCGCCCGCAGGCCGCCGATGTCCGCGACGGCCTGGATCGACGACTCGTCGAGGAATCCTGGGGGGTCCCACAGCAGGTTCCCTTCGGCGGTCTGCACGACCAGCCCGCGCTGGCCGATCGCCACCTGTGGATCCGCGCCGACGCCCAGCAGGCCGGGCTCGACCTCACGGACGTCGCCGCGATGCCCCGCCGTGGCGAGCTCCGCCAGCGTCGTCCAGCGCTGACCCGACGACGGCACCCACTGCCGCTCGTCGGCGCAGATGACACACTTCCCCGGTGGCGAGCCGGTGTCGGGGTAGTGGTTCGCGCACGTGGCACACACCCATACAGCCATGCCGTCCACCCTACGACGGACGGACGGACGGTCACATTCCGCGCGCCCGGCGAGTCATACAGGTGACACCTCAAATCATTCGATGCGACAAGGGAGACTCCCATGAGAGCTGTCCGCAGCCACACGCCGGAGGGCTTCGAGGGCATCGAGAGCCTCGTCTACGAGGAGGCCCCGGATCCCCAGCCCGCGATCGGCGACGCGCTCGTCCAGGTGCGCGCCGCCAGCTTCACCCCGACCGAGCTGACCTGGCCGCTCAGGACCGACCGGGCCGGGCACGAGCGAGGACCGATCATCCCGGCCCACGAGGGATCAGGCGTCGTGGTCGCGCTCGGCTACGGCACCGCCGGCCTGTCGCCGGGCGACGAGGTCTACGGCCTGATCGACGGCTACCGCGACGGGTGGGCAGCCGAGTACGTGGCCATCGAGGCGCGCAGCCTCGCGCCCAAGCCGGCGACGGTCGATTTCGTCGAGGCCGCCGCGATCCCGCAGGCCGGGCTCACGTCGTGGCAGGCGCTGTTCGACCACGGCCACCTCGAGTCCGGCCAGACCGTGGTGATCCACGGCGCCGGCAGCGGGGTCGGAGCGGTGGGCGTGCAGCTGGCCCGCTGGGCCGGCGCCCACGTCATCGGAACGGGCCGGGCGAGCGCTCGCCAGCGCGCGCTCGACTTCGGCGCCGACGAATTCGTCGACCTGGAGCAGGACGGCTGGGAGAAGGCCGCCGGCCAGGCCGACCTGGTCTACGACGCGATCGGCGGCGACGTGCTCGCCAGGTCGCCGGCCATGGTCAAGCCCGGTGGCGCCGTGGTGTCTGTCATGGCGCCGCCGCAGACCGACCGGGACGACATCCGCACCGTTCACTTCGTCCGCGACGCGAACGGCGCCCAGCTCCGGGAGATCACCCGGCTCGTTGACGAGGGCATAGTGCGGCCGCAAGTCGGCGCGGTCTACCCGCTCGCGGAGGCACGCGAGGCCTTCATGGCCAAGTCGGCCCAGCACATTCCCGGCAAGGTCGTGCTGACGACCTGACACGGGACCTCAGAACTGGGACTTCAGTTCCTCGATCTCACGGGTCCTGGCGCGGAGCTGTTCGTACGCTGGGCGCTCCCTGATACGGGCGAGCGCCCAGCGGACGCCTTCCGCCCGGCTGGTCGCGATGCCCGCGGTGATCAGCATGTCCAGCGTCTCCAGGTCCTCGGCGGCGAGCCGGGCCATGACGGGAGTAAACCCTGGCGCGGGCCCTTCGCCGCCGCCGCGCGCATGCAGCAGCTGGATCAACGGGCCCTTGCGGTCCTCGGCTTGCGCGCCGCCCGCGATGAACTGGAGCATCACGGGGACCGGCAGCGTGTTCAGCTCCTTCCGCAGCTCGTGGAAGGCCTCGTGGTGCGCGGCGTGGAACTCTTCGAACACTCGCTTGCGCTCCTCCTCATCGTCCGGTGCCGCGACGACCACGCGGGCCAGCAGCCGCCCCGGCTCGACCTCCGGGTCATCACCGTGCTGGAGCACCTCGATGCGCTCGATCGGCGCGCCCGGCAGGAGCCTGCGTACTGCCTCGGCGAATTGCTGCCTGATGCGGTCAAGCTCTGTCTGTTCCATGACTACGCCTCCGGGAGTTTCGCATGTAATCAGCGTAACTCGCGTTTCGCGCGTAGTCGAGGACTGCTTCAGCTGGGGATGACGGCCTGCGTAGCCGAGGAGGGCAGGCCTACCGGGCCTGGGCGGAGCCTGAGCAGGCGGCCCGCGAGCGGCTCGGCCGCCCGCTGGGCCTCGGTGAGGTCCCGGTACGCCGTGGTCACGAACAGGTCGGCCATGCCGGGGCCGCCGAACGCGCAGCTCGTCGGCTGCGACACGGGCAGCGGGAGCACCGCGTCCTGGTGGCCGGCCGGGGTGAAGCGGCGGAGCGCCCCGCCGGCGAACATCGCCACCCAGACGTAACCGTCGGCGTCGACGGTCAGCCCGTCGGGGAAGCCGTCGGCACGGGACAGGTCGGCGAACACCCGGCCCCCGAACGCCTCGCCGGTCGCCTGGTCGTAGTCGAACATGTCGATCCGGCGCAGCGGCGAGTCGTTGTAGTACATGCGCGTGCCGTCCGGGCTCCAGCCAATCCCGTTGGAGACCGTCGCGCCCTTCACCACCGGGGTCAGCGTGCCGCCGGTGCCCAGCCGGTACAGCGTGCCGAGCGGCTCCTTCTCCTTGATGTCCATGGAGCCGACCCAGACCCGGCCCGCCGGGTCCACCGCGGCGTCGTTGAACCGGACTCCGTCACTGGCGGGCGCCTCGGCGATAGTTCGCCCGGCCCAGCCCTCCCCCGGCCGGGTGGCGCGCAGCGTCAGCCGGTGCCCGCCAGCCGTCACGATCCCGCCGCCGACCGCGGGGAACGCCGCGGACACCGGGTCTAGCTCAATCGTGATCGTCTCGCCAAGCTGGACGCGGGTCATGTGCAGCAGCCCGCGGGTAACGTCGACCCAGAGCAGGACCTCGTCTTCCGGCCGCCAGTAGGGTCCCTCGCCGAGCACCGCGGTCACGTCGCCGACTGGCTCGGCGGTAACCGGCATCCGAACGTCCACCACGGCAAACCGCCTTTCGACGCTCCTGCTTACCCAACGTCTACCCAGTCCAGGGTGCGGTTGATCGCTTTCTTCCAGCCGGCGTAGCCGGCCGCGCGGCGGTCTTCGGACCAGGTGGGCTCCCAGCGGCGGGATTCGTGCCAGTTGGCGCGCAGTTCCGCGGTGTCCCGCCAGAACCCGGCCGTCAGGCCGGCCGCGTAGGCCGCGCCGAGCGCGGTGGTCTCCGCGACCACCGGGCGGCTGACCGGGACGCCCAGGATGTCGGCCTGTAGCTGCATGCACAGGTCGTTGGCGGTAACCCCGCCGTCCACCTTCAGCACGTCGAGGGTGACGCCGGAGTCGGTGGCCATCGCGTCCACCACGTCCCTGCTCTGGTAGCAGATCGCCTCGAGCGTGGCCCTGGCCAGGTGCGCGTTGGTGTGGAACCTGGACAGCCCGACGATCGCGCCGCGGGCGTCGGCGCGCCAGTACGGCGCGAACAGCCCGGAGAACGCCGGCACGAAATACAGGCCCGCGGTGTCGTCGACCTGCCTGGCCAGGCCCTCGCTCTGCGCGGCGCCGCTGATGATGCCGAGCTGGTCGCGCAGCCACTGCACCGCCGCGCCGGTCACCGCGACCGAACCCTCAAGGCCGTACACCGGCGGCTGGGCGCCGAGCTGGTAGGCGACCGTGGTGAGCAGCCCGGACCCGGACTCGTGGATCGAGGCGCCGGTGTTGAGCACCAGGAAGTTGCCGGTGCCGTAGGTGTTCTTCGCCTCGCCGGGCGCGAAGCACACCTGGCCCATCGTGGCCGCCTGCTGGTCGCCGAGCACCCCGCCGATCGGCACCTCGCCGCCAACTGGGCCAAGAGGCGCCGTCACCCCGAAGTCAGAGGCGGACGGGACGATGCGCGGCAGCATCGCCCGAGGCACGCCGAACAGCGCGCACAGCTCGTCGTCCCAGTCCAGCGTGCGCAGGTTCATCAGCATCGTGCGGCTGGCGTTCGTCACGTCGGTCACGTGCACGCCGCCGGCGGTGCCGCCGGTCATGTTCCACAGCAGCCAGCAGTCGATGGTGCCGAACAGCGCCTCCCCGCGCTCCGCGTCGGCGCGGAGCCGGCCGTCGTTCTCCAGCAGCCACTGGAGCTTCCCCGCGGAGAAATACGTCGCGGGCGGCAGGCCGGCCTTGCGCCTGATCACCTCGCCGCCGCCGCTCTTCTCCAGCGCCGCGGCGATCCGGTCGGTCCTGGTGTCCTGCCAGACGATCGCGTTGGCGTACGGGACGCCGGTGCGGCGGTTCCACACCACGGTCGTCTCCCGCTGATTCGCGATGCCGAGCGCGGCCAGGTCGCGCGGCGCCAGGCCCGCCGCGTTCAGCGCGGCCGCGATCACGGTCCTGGTGCGCTCCCAGATCTCCACCGGGTTGTGCTCGACCCAGCCCGGCCTCGGCAGGATCTGCTGGTGCTCGAGCTGGTGCCTGCCGACCTCGTTGCCCCCGTGATCGAAGATCATGAACCGCGTGCTCGTGGTGCCCTGATCGACGGCACCGACGAAATCGGCCACTGGCATGTCCCTTCGGGAGGCGCCACGAGATCGTTCTGAATAATTCTTTCAATGTTCCCAGCGCGACGGCGAGCACCTCGCCTCGATCAGCCGGCGTCAACCTGCCGTCGCCGAGGTCGAGCGCGGCGAGCGTGGCCGCCTTGGCGACGGCCAGCGCCGCGTTGGCGCGGATGAGCGCGGCACGGTCCGGTTCGGGACCGGCGAGCGCGGCGATCGTCTGCGCGGTCATCTCGGCGGAGGACCGGGGCAGCTGCTGGTCGATCATCGCCAGCGCGGCCGGGTCGCGGTCGAAGATCGTAGCCAGGTCGCGGGAGTCGGCGGTGATGTCGATGATCGCGCCGAGCAGGTCCGCTGGTGCGGTCTCGCCGGAGTCGAGGCCGTCGAGCAGCCTGGTGTAGGCGGCGAGCGGCCTGGCCAGCAGGCCGCCGAGGATCGCCGCCTTGGACGGGAAGTGGTAGTACAGCGCCGCGGTCGTGGTGCCGAGCTCGCGGGCGATGTCCGCGATCGTCGTGCCGGTGTAGCCCTGCCGGGCGAACAGCTCGCCCGCGATGGCGAGGATCCGCTGCTTGGTGTCGGGCTGGGTCACGGCGTACAGTCTACTTGCTTATCGATTAGTAAGTGGGTTAGGCTCGCCGTCATGAGCGAGCTTACTAATCGATCAGTAGGTACCTCGTCGGCGGCGCCCGCGGGCGGCGCGGAGTTCCGCTGGACGCGGCGGCACGTGCTGACGCTCGCCGTGCTGTGCCTGGCGGCGCTGCTGGACACCATCGACGTGACCGTGGTCAACGTCGCGATGCCCGCGATCAGGGACTCGCTGCACTTCTCCGAGGGCGGGCTGGCCTGGATGGTGGACGCGTACATGGTGCCGTTCGGCGGGTTCCTGCTGCTCGGCGGGCGCACCGGGGACCTGCTCGGCCGGCGGCGGGTGCTGGTCGCCGGGACCGCGGTGTTCGTGGCGGCGTCGCTGGGGTCCGCGCTGGCGCCGTCGGCCGGCGTCATGATCGC